>DYSN01000133.1 GCA_020718205.1 Draconibacterium orientale | reverse complement strand
CTTCGAACATCTGGCCATCCTCTAATATAAGTTTTATCTTTTTCATCATTTTAATAAAAATCCCCGCTGAATGAGCGGGGAAGTGCAATTAAATTAAAATATCTAACAATTCTGGAAAATATTGACCTAAGGCATCCAAAGCCTGCTGTTTTCCAACTCCTTCTTTAAAGATCATTAGTATGGTGTCGTTTCCGGCAATAGTTCCAAGGACTCCCGAAATGTCCTGTTCATCAATTTTAACAGCAACACTATTTGCGAATCCCGGCAGGGTTTTTAATACTCCCACTTGGCCCGAAATATCAAGACTCACAATTCCCTGTAGCGGAGGCTTTACCTCCCCATCTAACAGAATAATTTCTTCGGGGATAAAATAGATGGCTCCAAAATGAACATCGTGAATTTTACCCACTTTCAATTCCCTAAGATCCCGAGATAAGGTGGCCTGTGTTGTATCGAAGCCTCTATTGACCAAAAGAGAAAGTAATTCTTCTTGTCTATGGATTTTGTTGTTATTGATGATCTTTCGAATTTCTGAAAGTCGCTCTGTTTTTGTTGCCATTTTGGAATATTTATTCGGTTTCGGCTGCAAAAATATTCATTTTGTAAAAATGAAAAAGCAAAAATTATTAACAATAAATGCCGGTTGCAAACAAATAGAGCATTATTTGGTCAAATAACCAGCTGAAATTCAATCAGAAACGTTGAAAAAAAGCAAAAAAACTGCTTTGATAATCAAAGCAGTTTTTTTGTTTAATCGCCATCGGGGCTGTCGAAACTCTTTTCGTATTGAGTCATTGCTTTAAGACTCATACCCATACTACTGAATCCTCCATCGTGGTACAGATTCTGCATGGTAACCTTTTTGGTTAGGTCACTAAAGAGAGTAATGCAGTAATCGGCACATTCTTCGGCAGTTGCATTGCCCAGTGGCGACATACGATCGGTAAAATCCATAAGGCCATCGATGCCTTTTACCCCGCTACCAGCAGTGGTTAAGGTTGGCGATTGGCTTATGGTGTTTATTCTTACTTTTTTCTCACGTCCGTAAATATATCCAAAACTGCGGGCAATGGATTCCAGAAGCGCTTTGGCATCGGCCATATCGTTGTAACCATAAAGTGTGCGTTGTGCTGCAACATACGAAAGCGCCACAATGGAGCCCCACTCTTTCATGGCATCATGCTTTTTTAGAATTGCTATTACTTTATGAAAAGATAGCGCACTGATATCTAATGTCTTATGATAGAAATCGTAGTTCAAATTATCGTAAGTCAGTTTTTTACGAACGTTTGGCGACATTCCAATACTATGAAGCACAAAATCGAGTTTGCCATATTTTTCCACAGCTTTTATAACCAGATTTTCCAAATCTTCGTCGCTGGTGGCATCGGCAGGTATAACTTCGGTGTTGCATTTGGCTGCCAACTCGTCGATGGTTCCCAAACGCATACTCACCGGAGTATTTGTCAATAAAAATTCGGCACCCTGTTCGTATGATTTTTCAGCCACTTTCCATGCTATCGACATTTCGTTCAAAGCACCAAAAATGATTCCTTTTTTTCCTTTTAGTAAATCGTTAGGCATAATTTATTTTTTAGATTAGCTTTTGTTATTCAATAATTCTTTGGCATGTTCAAGAGCAGAATCCCCTATAATTGAACCACTTAACATAGCAGCAATTTCGTAAAGACGTTCCTTCTCTTCAAGTTTTTTGATTTTTGAGCGGGTAAAAATAGAGTCATTTTCTTTATAAACCAAATAATGATGTTGCGCACGTGCGGCCATCTGAGGTAAATGCGATATGGAAATCACCTGAATCTGCTTACCCAAGGCACCTAATAATTTAGCCAACCTGTCAGCTATTTCGCCCGATACACCACTGTCAATCTCATCGAAAACAATGCTTGGAATAGATTTTTTGAGTGCGAGAATATATTTTAGCGATAGCATGATTCTGGAAAGCTCACCGCCCGAAGCTACTTTGGTCATATCGGTTAATTTATTTCCCTGATTTGCGCTAAAAAGGAATTGAACCAAATCGACGCCATCGGCCATAAGATCGGGTTGAAGTTGAATATCTACTTTAAAAGCGGCTCTGGGCATACCGAGTTGTATGAGTTGCTCAACAATGAGTTTTTGAATATGCAGAGCCGATGACTTCCTGCTTTTCGACAAATCATTGGCAAGTGTTTGCAATTTAGCAAGTTTCAAAGCGATGATTTTTTCAAGTTTTATCACTTCCTCTTCCAAATGGCTGCCTGAATCCAGTTTTTCCCCTAAACCTTCCTTGAGTGCCAGCAATTCGTTGGCGTGATTTACTCGGTGTTTTCGAACCAAATTATAGATGGTATCGAGTCGCTGATTGATTTCGAAGATGCGTTCTGGCTCAAACTGAAACTCTTCATGGAGAGCATTGGCCTCTTCACCAATATCTTTTAGATCAATAATTCCAGAGGATAATCGCTCGGCAAGACCCGCAAATTTTTCATTCAGACCGGCAATTCGTTTTAATTTTACTTGCACTTCTTCCAGTTGCTCCACAATACTCAAATCGCTATTGTACAGCTTGTTAGACGTAAGAAAGAGTGCATTTTTAATTTCTTCGCTATGGGTTAATATTTCCTGTTCACTTTCCAAATCATCCTGTTCTCCGTGTTTAATCTGAACCTGTTCGAGCTCATTAAACAGAAATTGTAAATATTCACGCTCGTTTAGCCGGGTTTGAAGCGAAGCTTTGAGTTGCTGCACTGTCTGAATTGACTTCTTATAGTTTTTAAAGAGTTCTCTATATTCACCGAGCAATTCTGGATGCGACGAATAAGCATCTACAATGGAAAGTCTGAAAGAAGCATTATTGAGCTGGTGGTTTTGATTTTGGGAATGAATATCCATCAGATTTTCACCCAATGACTTTAGTACATTCAGATTGACTGGAGTATCGTTAACAAAGGCTCTGCTTTTGCCGGCTTTGGTTATTTCGCGGCGTAGAATGCAGGTGTTTTCAAAATCCAGGTCGTTGCTGTTAAAAAAGGATTCCAATCCGAGATGCGATATATCAAAATGCCCTTCTACAATACATTTTCTATCCTCTTCTTTCACCACATCGCTGTCGGCTCTTTCGCCCAAAAGTAGCGCTAAGGCTCCCAGAACTATTGACTTTCCTGCTCCCGTTTCGCCTGTGAGAACCGAAAAACCATTATCAAACCTGATGGTTTGATTTTCGATTAGAATATAATTGGAGATAGAAAGCTGTAGCAACATATCTATTGGCTTTTTAAAATAACTGAATATTTATCCCCATTGGATGGGTCTATTTCTTTCATAATATTAACTACTTCGGTTTTGGTGGTGGGACTGCCCTCCCCAAAGACTTTTATAATTTCATCGCGCTTTGAATCAACATAAAGCCGCAGCAAAAAAGAGCCCGGTTTAGAACGATTGGCCTGCTGCAATAGTTTAAGACTTTCGGCTATACTTGTCCGTCCGCTTTCCACATTGTTGTACATCACATCCAAACCGAGACGATGGTATTCGTAGATGCTCTCGCGAATGGGGCGATATTGTGGATTAAGAAGGTTTTCGGTGAGCCAATAGCGGTTTTTCATGTTTTCGAAGGCTTTCCATCCTGGATCAGAGGCATTCTGAGCATCCTGAACCACTTGCTGAGCCTTTTCGAAATAAGGTGTTCCCCCATACTTTGCAAATGAATCGCCATCAATACCCAGAAAAACGTAAATATAATAGGCTATTAAGCTGGTGAGATTCGACGAAAAAGTATTTTCAGCAAAGCTTAAGGGCTCTCCTTCGGAGTATTTAAATTCCACATCAGTATCAATATAATTAAACATGGTGGTATTGTAATTGGTTTTGTAAACCGGGCGTCTCAATACCAAATTGAGTTTACCTTTATACTGATCCGATGAAACCCGCTCGCTAAGGGTGAGCAATATGGTACATTCGAGCCGCTCTTCGGCCTTAAAGGCGTAACTGGTCCATATTGTATTATTCACAAACTCAAAAAGACTTTCCTGAAGATCCTTAAAAGCATCTCTGTCAGTTCCTTCTATTTGTCGGGCCGAAACTTGCACAGAACCATTAATCTCCTGACTGTTAGCGCCAAAAAAGGACACAAACCCTAAAATGACCCATAGATATTTCACATTCATGATAAATTGTTTACTTGTTTAAACCTGTTTTCTATTCTTGCTCATCCCGCTAATAAACATCTCCCTGGAAGTTTCATTTATCAGGAAATTCGCAAACCATATCAACTGATAACGCATTTCATTTTATAATATTTCAACTATAAACAGCCGATGCTTAGCCAATGATTTTGTCTTCCAGATAATTGCAAATATCTTCGGCCACTTCCTTTTTGGTTTTCAAATCAAAGGTAACCGGATTGTGTGTCCTGCCCAGAATTGTAATTTTGTTGGTATCAGAGCCAAAACCAGCTCCTTTATCCTTCATGGAGTTCAGAACAATGGCATCGCAGTTTTTGGCAATCAGTTTAGTTTGTGCATTTTCCAATTCGTGGTCGGTTTCCAGAGCAAAACCCATTAAAAACTGGTTTTTCTTATTCGCCCCCAGGCTTTTAAGGATATCAGTGGTTGGTTCTAATTCAATCTGCATGTTCCCACCGTTCTTCTTGATTTTTGTAGCCGATACAGCACTGGGTCGGTAATCGGCCACCGCAGCAGCGAGAATAGCCAAATGACTTTCGGCAAAATACTTAATAGACTCTTCATACATTTCCAGTGCCGAATGAACTCTGATGAGCTGAATGTTGGAATGTTGAATAGTGAGATTAACGGGGCCACTGATTAATACTATCTTAGCACCCCGCTCTGCCAAAGCTTCTGCTATGGCAAAACCCATTTTGCCCGTTGAGTGATTTCCGATAAAACGAACCGGATCGATGGCTTCGAAGGTTGGACCGGCAGTGATGAGCACTTGCCTGTTTAGCATTGTCTCATGCTTAGAAAAAAAATCTACAATCTTCTCAAGAATCACTTCGGGCTCTTCCATTCTTCCTGCACCACAAAGCCCGCTGGCCAGTTCACCTGTTTGGGCTTCAATGAGTTTATTTCCCCTCGAAACAAGTTTTAGAATATTTTCGGTGGTTGATGGATGAGCAAACATGTCCAAATCCATGGCGGGAGCGAAAAATACCGGACATTTAGCCGACAAGTAGGTAGTGGTTAACAAGTTATCGCATAAGCCATAAGCCATTTTCGAAAGTGTGGCTGCCGAGGCAGGGGCGATAACAAACAAATCGGCCCATCGGCCCATTTCCACATGACTGTTCCAACTGCCATCGATTGGGTTAAAAAAATCGGAGAATACCGGGTTTCCCGATAATGTGGACAAGGTTAATGGTGTTACAAAATCTTTGGCATTTGGTGTTACAATAACTTGAACCAGGGCTCCTTCCTTTTTAAGTAACCTGATGAGCAGCGGCGTTTTATAGGCCGCAATGCTCCCTGTTATTCCCACCAGAATTTTTTTATCCTTTAAACGCATCTTGAATCTTTAAATGAATGCATAAAAATAGAAAAAACCCCTTTACTAATGAGTCTCATCAATAAAGGAGTTTAATTAAATTGTGAATGGTTTTAGTTGGATTTAAGATTTGCAGCTTCCTTAGTTGGATTTCTGTAATAAATCTCGTCTTCCAGGAATTCCTGAATTGCAATAAGTGATGGTTTTGGGAGCTTTTCGTAGTGCTTGGCAATTTCGATTTGCTCTCTGTTTTCGAAAACTTCTTCCAGATTATCGCCAGTTGATGAAAACTCCTCGATTTTTCTATTCAATTCGTCTTTAAGCTCTTTGCTAATCTGGTTGGCTCTTTTAGCCAAAATGGCAATAGTTTCGTAGATATTGCCTGTGGGTTCTTCAAATTCGCTTAAATTACGAGTCACCGCAACTTTATCTGTTTTTAATCTTTTAAAATCCATATTAAAAATTGTTTAAATCATTTTTTACTGTTGACCTTCCAATCGATTCGGAGGCCTTTGCATATATTTTCTCTGCTTCGCTTCTGTATTCACTTTCGGGGAAAAGAGCAATAAAATCAACGTAAGAACCGATGGATTTTGTAAACCGCTCTTCTTGCTTTTTGCTGAAACTAAGCAATGCATAATCGTAATAAGATTTCAGGGTAAAAAACATAACCTGTTCCTTGTATGCGCTTTCAGGATATTTCTTTTGAAATGCCTGAAAAGCTGTAATGGCGGCATTATAATCCTCCATTTTATAATATTGTCGGGCTATGTCATAATCTTTTTTCTCCAATTTACCTTCAAGTTCTTCTACATATTTTTTAGCTTCGGCTGTGTGGGTGCTTTCGGGGAAACGGACAATGAATAATTTGAGCTCCTGAATCGCCGTTTTGGTGGTTTCTTGATCCAAGGATGATCGGGGACTGTCTAAATAATTACAATAGGCACTATAATACAATGCATTTTCAGCATTTTCGCCAGTAGGGTAGTTTTTATAATAGCGCTTAAAATAATAACTCGCCAGCACATTATCGTCCTGCATAAAATAGCTCATGGCATACATATATTCCAGTTCCTGCGATTTTGCGGTTCCTTTGTAAATAGGAACTATTTGATCCATGAGTTGCAGGGCTCTGTTATAATCCTTCTGATTATAAAATTCCAGAGCCATTGCATATTTTTCTTCGTAATCGCTACTCTTCAAAAGTTTTTGAAACCGACAGCCGGACAGTGCCAAAACTACACCAATGAAGAATATAATATAACTGCTTTTTAACATGCTGCAAAAGTATATGTTTTTTATTAAATATGAACCTGATTGACAATATTTTCAAAACCCGATTGAAAGATATTTGTTAACGAGGCAAATATCTGTTTTATTTGCATCAACATCTTTCTTTTTAACGATAATTAACCCAACAAAGTCAGGGGTTTCGAATGTTTAAATCTTAAAAACAAACCATGCCACTACGGGTAAATGATCCGAAATATTACCAGCTTCATGTACAACATTGGCATCGATACAATCGACAAATCTGTTGTTGTACATAATATAATCGATTTTTATATTGGGATTTCTACTATCGAATGTAAAAAATTCACGGGGTGAATTTCGATAGGAAGCTTCATCAATAGCGAAACTGATGCTTGGATGCCTTTGAAAGGTCTCAATGGTTTTTTCGTTCATGGCAAGGCTATCGAAAGGGGGATTACAGTTAAAGTCGCCAATAAGAAATATGGCATATCGGTCTTCAAATTCTTTAAAAATATCCAAAACCAATTCCGCTTGTATTTCGCGTGTAGGGCCGTCCCAGGCTTCAAAATGCACATTCACTAAAAGAATGCTGTCGGATCCATTTTTGAGCCAGGTAATCTGAGCCAGGCGATCCAGATAAAAACTATCGTAGTAGAAAGGGTTATTATCGGGAAAAGGCAAAACCATGCGTTGATTAGAAATTATTTCGAGTTGCGAAAGAATGGCCTGTCCGGAAAGCATTTCCCCAAAATGATATTTCATGGGCCAATAGGGAAAAGGGACATATCTTTTATCCCAGTTTACTGCTGCAGCGGCAAAGGGATAGCTGGCCTTTTCGGCCAGATAAATCATTTGATTCAAATAATAGGAACGTTCCGAATTGAAATCAATTTCCTGAAAACCAATAATATGAGGTTGAATTATATTTAATAAGCCCGCTGCATTCTGCATATTGTTTTCAAACAGGCTCGCAGGTCGGTCTTCCGGCAGATTGTTGGTCATGCCCGAGCCATATCCCAAATTGTAGGTCATTACCGAAAATGTATCGGGTAGAATATCTAATGGCCTTGACAAATGAGTGATTTGGTCATATTGAGCCATTTCAGTCTGCGATTGTTTTGCCCAGAAAAAGAAAACCAATAGAGCGAAGAACAATACTAAACAAGCAAGAAGAAAAGACTTTATAATTTTCAT
>DYSN01000334.1 GCA_020718205.1 Draconibacterium orientale | reverse complement strand
TCAACAACACCTTTTAATTTTGTTCTGCTACTTAAAATCATAAGTCGCCTAAATTCAGAACTCCTTACTCCTCGCAGAATGATTTAGCGGTAATTTTATAAATCATACGTAAACCGGTACCTGGGAAAACTGTTTCGGTTTGGTTTAACAGTTGCGCCAGTTCAGAGGCAGCATAGTTGAACCGGTTTGCCGACAAAGAATGCAGGGTTACGGTAAGTGTTTTATTGATATAATCGGGGGATATATCTGCATTCGACTGGATGATTTGTTTCACTACCATGCGTTTTTCATCTTCTTCTTTTGCCAGAAAGGGGGCAATATATTCTGCAACAGCAGATTCTGCCCGATAGCAAATCATTCGTAACACATTCATCAGCAGTTTGCTTTCTGTTTTGAGTTTATTGTACCGTTTTTGTTCGGGCATTTGGCTTACTTTCAGGCGTGGTTTTAGCTGACCCCGTTGTAACAGGAGTGTTTGTTCCTGTTTTCGGAACTCTTCGATCTTTTCTCTGTATTCTGCCTGTTTGCGCGATATAGCGGGCAACTCATCAATAGGCTGGTCGATGGCCAATTGCAATAAAGGGTAGAACCGGGCTTCCATACGCCGGATTTTTTCCCTTAGCTTTTTGAGTTGGTGGCTCAGTTTACGGTATTCAGGGTTCACTATCTCTTTTTCGGGGTCGACCGGCTCTGTTCCGAAAGAAACTATTTTGTCAAAATCGTAATCCTGAATAAGGTACCGGAAGAAGTTTTCCTGGCTCCACCTGGCGAACATGCGCCCGGCAATGAATTGAATTTTTAAGGAGGGATGGGTGGTAATAATTGCTGTTTGGTGGCCATCTTCGGACAGTCGCCTGATTTCGCGGAACCAGCTACCCCCCAGTTGTGTCCCAAGTTCGCAGAGTTGCATGTTAATGGTTTGCTGCATCACTTCTACATCAATGCTTTCAAAGCTTTCATCAGGCCATTTATCCTTTACATTTTTGCGATAGGTTATGATGGCTATTTTGTACTTCTCCCATAGCCTTTTGAAAAATGCAGGCTGGTAAGCTTCACGGTCGAAAACAAATGTGCATACGGGTTGATTGTTGTCCACCATAGGTCTATCTGCTGCCAAAAGTTTAGTTTTCCGGAGCTCAGGGATAATTTGTTCTTCGATAACTGTTTGCAGTTTCTCTGTCAACTCTCCCATAACCATCATCAGGGGCATTCCTTTTGCATCGTTTACCCAGTACTCGGAAGTAGCGTTCAGGCAAAGTTTTTGCCTAGAAACATATTTTACAGGGAGGGAGGCCTTGTTACCATAATAAATACGCACATGCCCATCGATATATAAAAAATCTGCATCCTGTAATGAAT
>DYSN01000132.1 GCA_020718205.1 Draconibacterium orientale | reverse complement strand
TGACAACACAAAAAGTGCCAACTCCAAGTACGACCGGATCAGGAAGTCTGAAATTGGAACAAGCACGGTAAAAGCCGAATGAGACAAAGAACAGACTGGGTAGATTACGGGAAAGGCATTGGGATTATTCTGGTTGTCTACGGCCACTTGTTAAGCAGTGGATATCACGCCCATATCAAAATCAATGAACACTTCTTTGAACTCCCAGACAGCATCATTTACAGCTTCCATATGCCCTTCTTCTTTTTTTTAACCGGCCTGTTTGTCGAGCAGAGCCTGCTAAAACGAGGGACTTGCGGTTTTCTTGTCAATAAATTTCAACATCTTGCATATCCTTATCTGATCTGGTCGCTGTTGCAAACCAGTATCGAATTGTATTTCACCAGTCATACCCACCGAGGCATCAGGATGGATGACCTCCTGGCCATTCCTTATCAACCATGGTCACAATTCTGGTTTTTATATGCGCTCTTTTTGATGTATGTTGCCTACGGCATGTTGAACATGTTCAAAAAATATGCCATTGCCCTCATGATTATTTGTGCCGGTGTTCTCTTTTTCTTCCCAATCAACACCGATATCGCGGCACTCCATAGTTTTTCCATCGAGTTTCTTTTCTTTGTCTTCGGTATTCTCACAAAAAAATATCTTATCGGCCCAAAATCATACTATGTCCCAACCACCATAACAGGGGCAGCCTTTATCTTGTTCGCGGGATCCAGCTACTTTATTTTTACAACCCAGATAGCACCGACCCGATTAACAGACGGCTCTCACCCCTTTTATTTCCTTTATCTCTCCACGCTTGGCATACTGTTCTGCATTGGTCTTTCTCAACTAGTGGCGCGGAAAAACGGTTGCTATTTTCTCAAGGTTATCGGTATCCTTTCCCTACCGATTTATCTTATCCATATGATCGCGGGAATGGCAGCAAGAACTATTTTACTAAAGTTCTTCCATATCAATAATCCGGCAGCGCATATCGGTGTTGGCACTTTCGTCGCTTTAGTTGCGCCCATGCTCATATACCAATCCTCTCTGAAGCTCCAGTTCCCATATTTGTTTCATTGGCAAAAAAGTCAGAAAATCGATGTTTCCTCTCTGGATTTACAATGAGTGTATAATCCAAGACCAAACGACTATAGAATACGCCAAGGGATGGTTTGTTCCGCGTTACTTTGAGTATGATCGGCCCATGGATTTGATTTTTTCTGCGACAACTTGAACTCTTACCACTTCATTATGTTATGATTTTCAGCTCTACGATATTTCTTTTTCTGTTTTTACCATTAGTTCTGACAACCTATCTAGTGGTAGGAAGAAAATTCAGAAACATTGTTCTATTGGTTGCCAGCCTGGCATTTTATACATGGGGAGAAAACATCTTTGTCCTCCCCTTGCTGGCTTCCATTTTGCTGAATTATGTATTTGGCATCCTTATAGATCATTCTCATAGACACGGCGGTAGTGGCAAGGCACCTTTGGTATTGGCGGTCATTGTAAATATTGGCATGCTTGGTGTTTTTAAATATGCAAACTTTATTGTTGCAAATCTGAACACTATATTACTTAAGTTGCAGATAACTCCGCTTGAAGTGTATAAAATTCACCTTCCAATGGGCATATCATTTTTTACATTTCAAGCTCTTTCGTATGTTATCGATCTATATCGTAGAGAATCGTCGGTGCAAAAGAATTTTCTCAATATTGCTCTTTACATTTCGTTGTTTCCACAACTTATTGCCGGTCCAATTATCCGCTACCATTACATTGCTGAGCAAATTGGACAACGCAGAACACAGCTTGATGACTTCAGCTATGGTGTCCAGAGGTTTATTGTCGGTCTTGGTAAAAAAATACTGGTGGCCAATGTTCTGGGAAAAACCGTTGACTATATATTCTCGTTGCCACCTGATAATATACCTGCAGGACTTGCTTGGTTGGGTGCTATTTCTTACACCTTACAGATATATTATGATTTTTCAGGCTATTCAGATATGGCTATTGGGCTGGGTAGGATGTTTGGTTTTCGCTATATGGAAAATTTCAACTATCCTTATGTCGCAAAATCCATCAAAGAGTTCTGGCGTCGTTGGCACATTTCCCTGTCCACGTGGTTAAGAGATTATCTTTATATTCCTCTTGGTGGTAGTAAGTGTGGAGTTGCAAGAACATATCTAAATCTGTTTATTGTCTTTTTGATTTGTGGGCTTTGGCATGGTGCATCCTGGACCTTCGTGACCTGGGGGGGCTATCACGGAGTTTTTCTGATTTTTGAACGAATCCGGCTTGGCAGGTATTTTTTGAAGGTTATGCCCGCGCCGATCAAGCATCTATATGTATTGTTAGTTGTGATTGTTGGCTGGGTATTTTTCCGGGCAGAGTCGTTTGTTTATGCTCTAGGATATTTGCGTTCCATGCTTACTTTTTCCACTCCGACCTTATATAATTCCCAGTTATTTCTGAGCATCAACAACGAATTTTATTTAGCACTACTCATTGCTGTTATTTGTGCCGCTCCCGTTTATAACACGCTGGGTAGTATCCTTGAATCATTAGATAATAAAACAAATATTGTAGGACGGCTAATCTGGCTTATCCGATCGTTTTGTATTGTTTGTTTTTTTTGTTTTGTCTTCCTATACTCAATAGCTAGCCTTATGGGTGGCTCGCACAACCCGTTTCTTTATTCTAGGTTTTAGTAGACGTGACAGCAAATAGTTCTGTTGGTAGAAAAAAAATCCAGCTCTTTTTCGTGTACGCCATATTGGTAGCGTTATTTTTCTTGGCGTGCATTCATCAAAAGTTGACCGCTGATATTGACGCCGGTAAGTGGCAGAATGTGCTTACCAGGGTCGGTCTCAGTGGAATTATAAGTTTTTTTCTAGCTTGGCGTCTAGAGTTCCCTGCACAACTGAGCCTGAATAAGTCTCTAAAGCCTTTGCTTGGTTTCGGTATATCGACACTATTTCTGGTTGTTATTTTCTTTCCACTAGTATCCCAAACCTCTTTTCTCGCGAAGAGTGTAAAAGAGGTTGTGCATAACATTGTAAAAGATCAAAATTCTAAATTTGAGAACTTTTCAATCTTATTGAAAAAATTTCCCCAGACCTATAGCGAGTATACGACTAAGAAGTTTGTTCTTCCAAAGTCGTTTATTCATCTCAATGCCTTGGTTAAAGTGTATGGATTGGGACTCTCACCGAACAATAATGTCGCAGTTGGCAAGACTGGTTTTTATTTTGAAGGATTTGGCGCAAATAGGGTTGAAAAAGGAATCGTCGAGAATTTTGACAACATTGCAGACTACATGGGCCAAATTCCATTTTCAGCGGGCGAGTTGAGGCAATGGAAAAAAGCACTTGAAGAACGTAAATACTGGTTGAAGGAGCAAGGAGTTGAGTATGTCTTTGTACTGGTTCCGACGAAGGCATTTGTGTACCCAGAGAAGCTTCCTAATAATCTGCAGAATAGAAATAAAGGTGAGACCCGTTATGATCAGCTGTCGCGTTTTCTAGATACGTCAGTTGATGTTCATTTTATCAATATGCTACCACCCTTATTAAGTGCCAAGAAAGAAAAAAATTACCCGCTACTATTTTATAAAACCGATTTTCATTGGAATTTTTATGGCGCCTTTGTAGCTTATCAAACGATTATAGACAAACTACGGGAAAAATTCCCGCAGTTTAATCTTGTGCATCCTGACATTTCAGAGTTTGAGCTGTTAATTGATGAGCATTGGGCTCATCGTCGTTTTATGAACATGGTAGGCCTGCCAGAGTCCTTGCATAAAAATGAGCATTATATTAAGATGTTGCCGAAAGTTGGGGGGCGCTATGATGAAGCTCATGATATTCCGTCTGCAGGAATTTTCGATGTTATTCTTCCCAAAAGGTCGATTGTCGGCATTGACGGAAAGGCAATGGACATCTCGCTTATTTTAAACCCGAAGGCTCCTATACGCTCCATATTGCTTCTGGGTGATTCATTCTTGGAAAAGTGCGTTTATTTTTTTAGTGCGGATGGTCAGCGGGTATTAAATTATAGAACGATAGTGAATTTTCCGGAGGAAATTCTGCAATATGAAAAGCCGGACATCGTTATTCAAGAAATTCTTAATATGTTTATTTTACGGCCTCCACCTCAAAATCCACTTGGATTCTCGACAGCCTATCTGAAAGGAAAATTTCTCGATAATGCAGAACATAAGATTTGCACGAGAAGCAGTAATGACTTTTTCTCAAGGAGGAACAGTAAAAATAGTATTTTTGAAATCCAGTTACCAAATATTCCGGATATGGCGGTTGCGGAAGTTCGGATTGCGAAAGTGGCCTTGAGAGCAGTGCAAGCTGGCAAGCTTGAGGTACAGATGTACTCGTCTGACAATATACTGTACAAAAAATCTCAACATGATTTGGTAACGGGTTTGAACGATCTCTATGTAGAATTACCAGCAGAGCCGATAGCTCGGATAGTTTTCTCCGGAGTAGAGGGCTCTGGATCATTATTTATTCCTGTGGTATTTGAACTACGCTCTGATCATGCAATTGAGACGACACAGTAAACAGCCTGAATGCCTGTTTTTTTTATTGTTTCAGTTCAATGTTGAAAGAAAGCTCCACTCTTGGCTTTAAGTCGAACAGCTTACAGACAGCCTTTGTATAAAGCAGTAAGTATTGGGTACCGCACAAGAGAGATGACGGGTGGGAGTGATTAAGTATTTTACAGGGCACACCACTGTGCAGGATGGGTTACTCTGAGCCTTACGTCCTTTGTTTGGTTTTCCCTGCCTAATGGTTTCTCTCTGTTTTAAGTGGGTCAGGTAAGTTCAGCTTAAACTATTGTCTCAAAACTAGGGTCCACTATACACCACCATTTTCAATATAAAAAACATGCAAAGTCAAGAAAACCTATTAACCTCAGAGGCAATAAACTTCGTTCATGGCTTCCGAGGTCGGCTACTTATCTTCATAGTGGCTTATAACGCTGAAAAAACGATTGAAAGTGTTCTCAAGCGCATCCCTCCACATCTTCTCAACCTCTACGAGGTTGAAGTTCTTATCATTGATGACTCCTCACAGGATGACACCTTTCGAAAAGGCGAACTGGCTCGCCGATCGTTGCTGATTCCTTTTAAGCTTACTGTCCTTTATAATCCGGTAAATCAGGGCTACGGCGGTAACCAAAAGATCGGTTTTCACTATGCAATAAAGAATCGCTTTGACTGGGTAGCACTGGTACACGGGGATGGACAATATGCCCCAGAGTGCCTACCGGAGTTGGTAGAAGTTTTGTCTACGGGGAAAGCAGATGTCGTCTTCGGCTCAAGAATGATAGAGAAAAACGGGGCGCTTAAGGGAGGCATGCCTCTTTATAAGTACGTGGGCAATAAGATCCTTACGACGTACCAAAACACAATGCTTGGCTCGAATTTAAGTGAATTTCACAGCGGGTACCGATTATATAGCATTGATGCTCTGAAAAAAATTCCATTCAATCTAAACAACAACGATTTTCATTTCGATACCGAGATTATCATTCAATTAATTTTTGCAAAGCAGAAGATCAAGGAGTTGCCTATTCCCACCTTCTACGGAGATGAGATCTGTCACGTTAACGGCATCAAATATGCGTGGAACGTATTCAAAGCCACATTGCTGGCCAAAATACAACCTTTCCATATTTTTTATGACCCGAAATACGACTGCAAATTATTGGAAACAACCACGAATGCTATAACGGTGGATGAAGAATTATACGTTTCGGCTCTGTTAAATCAGGATATTAAGCCCAAATCACATATCTTACTCGTAGGAAAGGTGCCAGACAGATTAAAAAACTATCTGTGCGACAAAGACCACATCGTCAGTGTAAAAAGTGCACAGTTTTTTAAGGAAAACATAGATGAGAGCGACGACTTTGATTATGTGTTTTTATGGGATGATTGCGGAATGGCTCAGCGACCTGAGGAATTAATGATCAAACTGATACAGATTAGCAAATACTCCCCAAGCATGAAGATCTGCCTACCAGTCTCCAATATCGGTTTTATATTGACCAGGATGCTTCTCCTTATGGGACGATTTTCCTACACAAAACGCGGGATTCTAAACCTTAACAGTTTTCATTTTTTCACCATGCGCTCTGCAATAAAGTTTTTTCAACAAAATGGTTTTACAGTATCAGAAATTCACGGACTACCTGTGCCTTACTCCTCCCTATTTTCCTCAGATTTCCTAATTAAAAGTTTTTTTTCTCTACATAACCTCCTGATCAGGGCAAGAAAATCACTTTTCAGCTTCCAATTCGTCTTCTTTATTTCCCCTCCAATATCCCTGCCCTATCTTCTCTCTACAGCCGTGGAAGTCTCTGGACAGAAATCAGCAACCATCGTGGAAAATAACAACCAATGACCAAGTCCCTATTGAATTTGGCGAATCTACCGAAAAGCTATCTAATGAAAATGCTCCCGCCTAATCAACTCTGCTCCTTCTGAGGTATCACCAACAATTGCTACAGCTTTGAATGGGCCTGTTCCTTTAGTAGAGATAATTACCAGTTGCCTTTTTTCCTCAAGATGCATCTGTTCAGCCTCTTTTACCGCAGACAAGAAATGAGGTGTCGAGGTGAGAATGGGAAGCTTGAATTTATCACTATTGAGGTAATTATCAAAAACAATGAAGACAGTGATGACAAGGATCAGCCCTGTACCCAGTGAGTGGTGGTAACGGCGTTGCTTGAGGATAATTTTATCGGCTGAGTAGAGCAAAAATGCCACCCAAAAAAACTGCGCAAACAATAGATGACAGGGGAAAATACTCTTGTAAAGAATATATTTCTTGCTAAGAAACAATGGCGCGAAGGAGCTTACGATTATTACCCCAAAGAGCAACGCAGTTTTCAAATATAATTTTTCTTTGCGCAAATAGACAAATAAGGGGATAAGGATTGCACCGATTAACAGAAGTTTCTCCACGTTAACTGAATCCTTAAAGCCCAGAAAAAAAACATGGGTGACCAGAGTCCGCCCCCAGAGGAGGAGGACGTGTGGTTTGAAGAGATTTTCTAACATTATTGTACTGTTGGTAACCGAAAAGGTGTAGGCAAGGGTAACAATCAGAAGACCGAACAAGACATAATCTTTCCCCTTGAAAAGCACGATAAATGTAAGACAGAACGGCACAACCAATACAGAATAAGGACCTGACCATATAAAAAGGGAGCTGAGTAGAAAGCAGAATATATTAAATACAAGCGAGGAACTTCTCTGCCAGAGAAGTATAATCAGCAGAAGAAGTATGACAACATACATTTGGAAAGTAAGAGTGATGTAATAGTAAAGATGGTTGAGGCCGGAAAGTCCAAGGACAAGAGGACTAACAAACAAGATGTACCTGCTTCTGATCAATCCGGAAAAAGAAAAAGCGGCAATCGTCAAAACACAGAGGATAATTGATACCAGCTGGTAAAAAAATGGCTGAAACAGAATGTCGACCTTTGCAACCAGATATGCAACCAGATTATTATAAATATTGTAATAACCGTTTGGGTGTTGAAAAATTTCGCCCAGCGAGCGGATGTTACCGTAGTAAAAATTGAAATAGTGAGCAGAATCCTCGACATAAAACCCTGGTTGGGAAAAATTTTCCCATGACCGAGCCAGCATTACGATAATGTATAATACAAGTCCTAATACAAGAACAACTTTGTTTTCTGAGACCATCTGATTCAGGTTCAGTTCGTATATTTCCCTACCCCGAATGAAAGAACGAAGAGCGCTGACTATGTTTTTCACTAATATTCCCAATTTTCTTCTACCATTTACCGAGAAGGAGCAAGACGATTTGACAACGTCACATCAGCCTCTTAGGTTCTTCCAATATCCACCAAATAATTATTGGTCGTATTGCTCATGTATTTCATATTTTATGAAATACCAACTGTACTCTTTTATAAATTCTTGCCAATGGCCCTTCATAACGGACCAGAACCGGAAAGACAAA
>DYSN01000333.1 GCA_020718205.1 Draconibacterium orientale | reverse complement strand
AACAGGTATGAAAGTCAATGGGAAAAAGTATTGGTTCTGGACGTGGCAAAACAAGTTTGCCACTTTCATTGCTGCTTCGACCAACAGGGGAACTTCTACGATTGATGAGAATATGAACGGAATATGCCAGGATGCTGTGCTTGTTCATGATTGCTGGAAAGCACATTTTCAAACCCCGGTAAACAAACACCAGTTGTGCACGGCTCATCTGGAACGCGAAACCAAATATCTTGAGGAGCGATACAAAGTAGCCTGGCCGGTTAGGTTCCGCATTATGCTGTTGGAGGCCGAGAGACTTAAAAAACAACTTGCACCTGTTGATTATTATTACCCAAACCATACCCGGAATCATTTGGAAAGAGAGTTGGATAATTTGTTGTCTGAGCCTTTGAATCCCAATCACAAAGAGTTGATTACTTTTCAAAAGCGAATAATCAAGTATCGTGACCATGTCTTTACCTTCCTTTATCATCCCGATGTTCCTCCCGATAACAATGGTTCGGAAAGAGCCATCCGAAATGTCAAAGTGAAACAAAAAATATCCGGCCAATTCAAGGTGTTTAATGCTGCTGAAAACTTTGCCATCCTGAGATCCATTATTGACACTGCCATTAAAAATGGACAAAAAGTGTTACCTGCTTTGAACGTTATTGCTGACTACAAAAGCTACTGATTAGTTACCCCGAAAATGATGCTTGAAAATATTTTTAAAAAGATGGCTGAATTACCCCCAATTTTATGCCCCAGCTCCTAAAATGGCTCTTCACAATCGAAAAATACCTGCTAAAAAATGATTGTCGGGTGCGTTTTTAGGCAATGAAGTTGAAATGTGGGGTGCTTGGGGAGGACGGAGAACGGTTGGCGAAATTAAACGGGCAGCGGTGGATTCGCTGGTCGACTACAGGAGAAGGTGACGATATGCCTTTATGTATTTGCATCAACCTTCATACCTTTGATACCATATATAAAGTATCCACCCAAATGAATAGCTCCATTACCTTCGCCCTCCGCCTTGCTGGCGCAATATTTGGTATTGTTTCCGTCCTGCACGCGCTGCGCATAATAACGTGCATAGCCATCACCGTGAATGGGTGGCTGGTGCCGATATGGCTAAACTGGCTGGGGCTGTTCGGGGCAGCCTTCCTGTGCGTCTGGATGTGGCGGATTTCATCCAATAAAGCAGGGAATGACTATAAACCCTACTCGGAGAAGCGGCGTTATTAATAAAGGTCACGTATTTGTTGTTTACCCCAGTGACAGGTATTTAAATGGCTTGTATTTCCCAACTTGCACAATTAAGCACCCCGCCGCCCCGTGAAAGCTCAAGCGAAGGGACTGGAATCACGTTTGCCGCTCCAAAAACCTCAC
>DYSN01000131.1 GCA_020718205.1 Draconibacterium orientale | reverse complement strand
AATCCCCGGTTCACATGCGCCTCAGCGACGGCTTTTGCGTAATCCCATTTATGCTTTTCGTAGTCGTATTCGATGAAGCAATTCTTTTCATCGCTCCATTCCTCAATCTTATATACTGGTTTCAAAAATGCACCTCCGATTCTCTAACTTCATAATATCCCCGTAAATACGCGCATCTATCGCAATAAATGTAATGTTTCCTGTCATTCATGTTTACCCGTTGCTCTGATACCATGTGTTCCGCACCGCATTTTGGGCAGACAGCCTCTGTCATTGGTTCCGGGGCCTGCGGCTTGATGGTCTTTGTCCGCTTCCCGCGTCGGCGGTAATTCGACGATCGCCACCTCAATACCCGGCATTTTTCGCAATATTTTGCCTTCCATGTCACTGCCGTAAACTCTTCCCCACAGAGGGCGCATGTTATGATGTAGTCTTTAAGCATGCGGCTTCCCCGTATGTCGAATCAAAATACGTTTTCAAACCCTCAAGCTCTTCTATAAAGACATTTAAACATGCCCGGTGAAATTGTTTCGGGTATTCCCCTATTGGATGGAGAATAAATGAAATATCTCCTTTTTTGATTGATTGCCCACAAATAGGGCATTTAGCTATTCCAGGAGTTTTCTTTATCCCTCCAGATATAAATAAATTGCCGATTTGATGATTATACATATCATTTCCTTTTCACAATCCCCGGCTTCCCTTTTAGGTACGCGCCGGGGGGCGTTCTGGTGAGGAGATGGAGATTAATGTTTGCATCCCCGGCAATTTGTCCGGCCAATCGGGCAGTCGCCGTTAGCACCGTTAGTTTCGGCGCAAGTCGGCGCGTCGAGATCGCGGGGATCGTCTGGCGGCTCATAAGGGTCAATGCCGTTTATTTCCATGTAGGCGTTATTCGTCATGCCAAACAACTCTTCGATATACATCATATCATCCCTCCCCATCCGGGCAAGTGTCACCGCCCATCCAATCTCTGCCCCCGTCAGCGGAACCATTTTTCAATCCATAGTATAGCGAGTCCGATGCCGTGAACGATTAGCACCCCGCCGAAAATGGCCGTTACCACCAGACCAACAATGAAAAGATTCTCTGGAAACCCCATTTTCGTTCCCCTAAAAAACTTCATTCAAAAGCTCATCAACATAATCGTCAAGCACTTTCATGCTAACAACAAGAAAAGACCATTTTTCAATCAGCCCTGCCGTGTCGATGCTTCCGATATTCAGATCGTCCAGTAGTTCCGATAATGATTCAGCATCAGTCAATACGTCCTGCATCCCTTTTTTGGCTTTAGATAACAGTTCTTCTTTACTCATCGCTTCCCCCTATAATCCTGTACGAGCGAAAAAATAATCGGTTAAGGCATTGAACATTTTCATCCCTTTGACGATATCGGCTTCCGACACTTCGAGGAGGCACGTCTCGGCTTGATAGTTGATGTAGAGGATAAAACACCTGGCGGTGTCCATTCCAAGACCGTGACGATAAGCTGCTAATTGCATGGCGTGTTCCGGCCATGTCTTGATGCCAGTCAGGTCTTTATCTGTCGTCTTAATGTCCACTACAAAGCCGGGGGCATGAAGGTCAACTTTCCCTGCGTACTTCTCGGATGCAAATGACTTCTCTGATATCCATTCGTCGCTATACTGTAGCAATGCTTTTTGAGCCGCCGAAAAGAACATTGTCCCCAATGGGTCACTCCAGAAAACATCTTCAAAACCGCTTTGCACCCAAGCATGTATCTGGGTACCCCGTTCAGCGGCCTTATTTGACTGCTCACGGGCATCATTCTTTATTCTTGATACATATTCGCCATCTGTTTCGTTCTCTTGTCTGTGAAGCGTTAATGCTGATAAAATGACCTGTTCCTGTTTCCAATTATCCAGACCCGGTTTTGCCGCTTCTCTCATTATCGTTGTCACTGAGGGCAAGAGGGATAGTTTTTTGGCATCACGGAGCGTGGTGTTTCTTTCGACACCGTTAGCACCGATGATTGTGTAAGAAGTAGAACCATCCCTGCCGTACCAGTGACCGGATTCCTCTGCGTGTTTTGATTGGATCAGTTCCATCATTCACTTCCCTTCTCGTATGTATCGTTTTCTACATCTGTTACAGATGAAAGGTATGTAGCCGTGTCTTTGTCGATTATAACGTCTTTACACTCATAGACATCCAGAGGCCGTTTACAAAGCACTATATCCTTTACACTGTCATAGAAACGCACAAAGAATACTTCCCCTTCCACTATCCTGTCTTTCGTTATATATGCAATCACTCTCATATCCCCCTCTCTTAAAATGGCATTCCCTCGCCGTCAGCAATAATACTCAAGGCGCGGCGTAGAATTGTAGCCGGATCAGACCCAAGGGACACACCCATTGGAAGTTTCTTCTTTTCCCTCTTTACCCCCACTTCCACCTCGCCCCACCGAACGGCTATTTTCGTCTCGCCATCTTTGGTGTCATACTGCCTCGCGGCGACCAGTGAATATTTGTCTTTGTACTTCTGGACAACAAAACCTTCCCGATATTGCTCATCCACCAGAATAAACTCATTCATTGTTTTCACCTCCTAAATATACTTCAAGTGCCTGGCCGAACTTTGCAATAAATTCCGGCAAGAATGAATCCCCTTTATCGCCTACCACAAAATTGTAAAAGTCCTTTTGCCGCTCAGGTAAAACAATCCCGGCGTTCACCATCAACATCTTTAACGTGGCCTTGTTTTGGGCCAATGTATCATCTTTCTTCGGCGGAGGATGTAAAGGTTTTATTTGTTTATCATCCCGCCCAGATGCTACGTTTCCGTCGTCATCCTCTGGTGCTATTCCTACTATGGCGGCAAGACTATATCGTCGGCCATACGTTATGCAGGAGCCGATTGACTGCGGATCGTTTTTCAGAGGCTTCATTGTGACTTTACCCTTTACCCACTCGCCCGATATGTGAGAAATCATCGTCTCAACAACTACGGTATCCGGCGAATCTGAGCAGCACGTCTGAAAAATTGCCAAACCATTTTCTGAAAGCGGTTTCCTGCAAGCTGCCCATACCGAAGTCAAATCAGAGTACTTGCTCTTGTAGAATGGGTTTGCCGAGTCGAGCTTTGCCCCCTCAATAACCCCCTGCGCCTTTGCCAATGCTTCCGTGATTTTACCTATTGTTTCGCTGTGTTCCATACTTTCCCCCTTTCTCCATGTAGTATAGTGTATATCCTAATAGCCTCTGCTATCCGCTCCCGCCTCTTTAGGCGAGTTCGTTCTTCCCACATCCTGGATATGCAGTCATCGCAAACATGATCGACACCGTTCCACTCTTGACCACATACATCGCATTTCATTTTCTGCCTCCTTGATTTTGATTTACCCTTACACCTTTTTTGTTTTTTTGTCAAGTAGAAAAATAAGCAATTCAGGATTTTCTTGACAAATAGTTAAAAAGGTGATAGTGAAGCAATCATGGAAATAAACATAGAGAAGATTGAAAGCATAAGGGAGGGCAAGGGAGTTTCCCGGAAGGAACTTGCCAAAGCTATTGGCCTGACCTATGCTGCTTTTTATGGAATTGTCCAACGACGAAAATCAACAAAACTCGATACTATCTCCAATATAGCAAAAGTCTTAAACGTAAATCCTTTTGAACTCCTAAAATAGCTTGCATTTTCTTCGCACTTGTGCTATAAAATAGCAGCGGAGTAAATATGGTATGCATCTCATAAAAATCAAAAAACAAGAAGCCCCCTTGGTGATAAAACACACCCTATGTGCCATATCACTCCGCACACAAGGGGGCTTTCTTGTTGTATTAAGCGGCGTAGAAAAGTAAGACCTAATTAAAAGGGGGATATGCCATGCTGGATGATGCCTTACGCTATAGAGAAGCAGGGTTCAGTGTCATCCCTATCAGACCCGATTTCGATCCAGTTGAAAAAAAATTCTTAAAGAAACCTTATGTAAACTGGAAGAAATACCAGACCGAGAAAACCTCCGAAGAGGAAATTCGCGGCTGGTGGAGTAAATGGCCGGGAGCCATGATAGGGATTGTTACTGGAGAAATAAGCAAACTGTACGGGATAGACTGCGATTCAGAAGAAGCCTACCAAGCTATTCAGGAAATGCTTACGGACTCGTTTTTAACGCCTACACTAATCACACCCAGAGGGGGGCATCATTTATGGGTGACTTGTTCAAATGGTGTCCGTTTGAGAACTATAGCGGGAGTTTTGCCGAATCTGGACACCAGAGGCGATGGTGGCTATTTAATAGCCCCGCCAAGCAAGAATGCCAGTGGTGGTTCTTACCAGTGGTTAGATGGTTTAAGTTTTCTTGATGTAGCTCCTCAAGAGCTACATAAAGATATAATATATACATTAAAAGGGGGGGTTGTAGGGGGGGGAAGTGAAATAATGAAATCTTCCAACACTACACAATACTACACTGACTACAAAATACTACAAAAAGGGACAAGAGACCAAGACCTGTTTTCCATTGGAATGGCCCTTTCTGATGGTCATTACTCTTTTGATAAAATAGGGCAAGTGCTTGAAATATTGGCAAAAAATTGTAACCCTCCTTTTTCGGAAACTGAATTATCGGAAAAAATTAAATCAATTAAGGAGCGGGCATTATCGAAAGACAGAAATTTATCAGACGAAGTTCGGGAGTGGTGTTTACTACAAAAAGGCTACTTCAATACTACAACAATACTACATGAACTACAAATTACTACAAAATTGGACAAAAAAAACCTGACGGTGATTATAAATAGGCTTCAAACGCAAGGTATTATTGAGAAATATGGTGAAAAAAGGGGTGAGTACCGCACAAAGGATGACAAAGCTAATCTGGAAATGAATTTCATCGAAGGGGAAATCCCAGAATTTGATGTTACTCTTCCATTTGGTTTATCAAGAATCGTGTCAATCTATCCAAAAAACATCATTATTGTGGCTGGTTCAAAGTCATCCGGCAAGACAGCTTTCCTGATGAATATCGCGAAAGCGAACAGGGATAAGCACGAGGTGATTTACCTTAATTCAGAAATGGGTGATGAGGAATGGTCAAACAGATTACGCAAGATGGGCATTACCAGTAAATCAGACATCCGCTTCAAAGCATTGGCCGTCCATAAAAATTTTCACGATATGATGGATGGCGGGAAGAAGATTTATATTGTTGATTATCTTGAAATCCATGAGAACTTTTTTGAAATAGCAAAACCGATAAGACAAATACATGAAGCCATTAAGGATGGTATTTGTATTATTGCCGTCCAGAAAAAACAGGGCGACCTTCTGGCGCGTGGTGGTGAGTTTTCGATGGAAAAATCACGCCTGTATTTGAGCCTTGATTTTCTACCCGACCAGAGATGTACTCAAATGACTATTGTTGACGCAAAATCACCAAAATTGCCGGAGAGTCCTCGAGGATGGAGTAAAAGAATAAAGATTATAGATGGTTCGACAATGGAAGTGATAGATAAAGACTGGAAATATTGATTACTACATGAATACTACACCTTTACTACATGGATACTACAGATACTACAAAATACTACAAAAAAGGTGGGAAAAATGGAAAAACAGCTTTGGATGGGTGCGTTTATGTTTAATCGGGAATGCCACATCAGATACACCTATGCCTTTTCTGCAATCCAGGCCCGAATGGTGATGATCAGGCGAATGGCAAAAGAACAGGAGATTAATCCGAGAGTCATCTTTGGCTATTTCAAAGACCATCCTGACCGGGCAATAATAACAATCGAAAAAAAAGAAGGAGGCCACTGATGGACGCAATAAAGCAGAGAATTGACGAATTGGAGAGTACGCTTAAAGTCATCTACACTTGGGCAAAAGCTGACATGGATAGGTCTAAAATACCCTACGCGGAAACTATGCCTCTTACGCTCGTTCCTGCCCATGTAGTGAAATTATGCGAAAAAACGCTCTTGAGAGGCCACTAAGTAAAAAGACGACAAATCTACCGCGTGATGAAATAAAATTCAATAGAGGGCAAGATAGAGGCATTTAAGGGGGTGAATAGTGAATGAGATGGTAATTATAGAACAGAAGGGCGAGAGGCTGCATGAAGTGATGACACTTTTTTATGCTGGCATAGAGAACTCAAAAAGAAGTTTTTTAATGATGGGGCAAGCCATTTACTACATCAAACAAGAAAGGTTGTGGAAGTTGACTGGGGATCATGTTAAGACGTTCAAGCAATTCTGTGATAATGAGCTACAGATTAGCATTGCCCAGGCTAACCGGCTCGAATACATTTACCGGGAAATCGGGGAAATCTTGTGGGACACAAAGATAGATATAAGCAAAGTCACCATACTATTACCGTATCTTACCGGGAAAACAGAAGAAGAGAAGCGAGAACTAATTGAAAACAATAAGGATTTGAGTGTAGCAGCTATCAAAAATAATTTACGAGAGGCGCGGGGTGAACCAGCGACCGACACATGTTTGCATACTGGTCTGGTGGAAAAATGGAACAGGTGTACTGTATGCGGCAAATTTTTTCGGTGAGAGTATGTAATTTAAGAGGGGGGTGCTTATGTTACTCACAATTTTAAAGGTCATTTTTCTTGTGTTTGGGATACCCATTTTTATCGCGGTGATTGTCGCCATTCTCATCAACTATGACCAAGATAAGTTTTATTTAAAATGAGAATCTTGAAATAATACAAAACCATACCACTATGAATAAAGCAAAAGCAAAATCTGCGATGATAAGGGGCCAGAAGAAGAAAACGCCTCGCGACTTAAAAAAAGAACTCTGGCAAGTGTTTTCTCTGTATATCCGCAAGCGGGACGGTTATCTTTGTTACACCTGTGGCAGGGCCGGGAACCAGGCTGGCCATTATGTGCCAAGATCAGCCGGATTAGCCTTGTATTTCGATGAAACAAATGTCCATTGCCAGTGCGCTGCGTGCAATATATTTTTGCATGGCAACTTAACTGAGTATGCCGTCCGGCTCGAAAAAGACTTCGGGAAGGGGATACTCCAGGATCTCGACAAGGCAAGACGGAAAACGGTAAAGATAACCGCCGCTGAATATCGGGAAAAGATAGAATACTATCGGCGCAAACTTGAAGAATAAAAAAAGGGGCCGCAAAGCCCCTTAATTGCTACAGATTAGCAAAAGTTAGCAGTCAAATTTCCATGTTTCCTCTGGCACTTCCCTCCTTTTGTAGTCCTCAATCGTTTCCTCGGTTTCGCCATCTTGAAACAGAAGGAAATCAATAACGTCCATGATGTCATCCGCTGAAACCCTGATAGTTGTTAGTTGCATACCGCGCCTCCTAATTGAAAAAATAAGTAAGAAACAGCCGCCCGAAGTAGATGACACCGTAAAACAGGACGCCAACCGAAAAAATGTCGAGTTTATTCACGTTTTTTTCCTCTCTCCCCGTCATGCCGATAGGCCAGCAAAAAACCTAAATGTGTTCCCCGTTTCTTAACCGCATCCAGACATCCAATGCTGTCATCGGCCTGAAAGACAAATCTCGCTCAATCCCTAAACCGAATTTTCCCCGGTAATGTTGCAGTTCGGACAAGGAAAAAGAACCCTCTTCAATTTCATGCAACTTAACAATTCCCCAGCAATAATCAGGGTCTTCTGGGTCTTGATTCATTAAAAACCATGTGCCCTCGCCTGCCGGATTAAAAAACTTTGCTACCACTTTCTGATTAAAATCCCTGCCTAAATGGAATTGTTTTTGCGCCGCTCGTTCGATTGCTTTCGTCAATAATTTCATAATATCCCCCTTAAATTTCAATGTAAAGACTGGCTAAATACCACATATCGCGCCGGAAGGGATCGCTCAAGTCCCCTTCCATGCTTTTTACCAGCATCCTTTTTCCGTGATAGCGGCAAAACATCGGGGAAAAATTACCGATAGACTCGAACCAGGCTTTTCTGGTTATCACCTCAACTAACTCGCCCGGCTCCCCGTAGCGCGTGCCTTTTTTTCTTACTTCAATCCTCTGTTTTTCCATGATTTTCCTTTCTCCCCACCTTTTGCCGGGTGGGGGCGGC
>DYSN01000332.1 GCA_020718205.1 Draconibacterium orientale | reverse complement strand
ATTCCCAGCCTCATCCACCTTGAACTTCTGGGTACCATTGACGGCCAGTCCTAGGAGGGTGTAACCAGCGGTAGCTGAAGTGGGGTTGATATAGACTGTTCCTTGATCTACATTGTTTCCAGTGGGAGTTCCCGTAATTTTAATAAAACCATCTCCAATGAGATTGTTGGAGTTGATGGCTTGTGGATTAGCAGTAATTCTTTTTCTGGGAGTCATTTCAGCGTCAGTGTTGATAGTCACTCCGAGATAGTAAGTGTCTTGAGAGAAGTCTATAGAGTCTAGAGAGTTTCCAGTACCTGAGCCTAGTTGGACTGAGAGAGTTCCGTTGGTGATAGTTATTGGATTAGAGTTAGCCGTAGTGTAGTTTCCAGTCCAGATAGCTGAGCCTCCTGAGTCAACAGTGTAGAGTTTGAAAACTATATCATAACTTCCATTAGGAACTGAGACATTGGAGCTATTGGTGAGTTTGGCTTGGTAGTTGATTTGTTTGTTGATGGAGGCTTGGGTGAAATGAGAAACAGAAAAAACAGCGACTATAGCTATTATCACCCAGAGTTTTAGTTTGGTTTTTTGGTTTTGGTTTTTGAGAAAAACCATGGTGTCTTGTCTATCTTTTTATGTTGTTATTTTAGCATGGGAGTGGGTGGTGTGCAAGGTTTGTTTTTTTAGTTTGTTTATTTTCTTTTGGGAAAAGAAAAATAGTGAACTGTAATTTGTTTTTATCTAATAAATCATTACCGGCGTTCCAATCCCTGCCCAATCATAGACTCGCCGTGAAGCTCCCACACCTAATCGTACACAACCATGCGAAACTGGAGTGCCTAGATGATTCTGCCCCTCTTTGTATCCACCCGGCCACTCAGGAAGCTCATGGATGCCGAACTTTCCACTTGGCACCAATGCCATCCAATTAGGCATGAACAATCCATATTCCTTGGACCAAGGCTTGGGAGCTTTATTTTCAATCTTGAATTTTCCCTTGGGCGTATCCATCCCTTTCTTTCCAGAAGAAACTACATAGGCATCTTGCACTACTCCTTGGTTAAAAATAACCATCACCTGACTGGCTAAGTTGATATCAATATATTTTCCTTCTGCTATTTGTGGTTTAGTGAATTTTTTTGCTTGTTCTATGCGCAAACCTAAATCCTGTTCCCATACTAATGGAACTGGCAATAATGTTTTGAATTTACTTGAAAAAATTGAATGATAGGTGTCATCGCTATCCTTAATATATTTAGCAAAAATGTCTATTCTATATTCCTTTCCATCCTCCAATGGTTGTTTTGGCAAAATACGAAACTCGGTTTTTTCCGGATTGATTTGATAAGTGATTTCTGTAGCTGGATAGAAATTGAAACGGATATAGAAATTTTC
>DYSN01000331.1 GCA_020718205.1 Draconibacterium orientale | reverse complement strand
GTATCCATAGATTTCATAACCCGAATAAATTAGAGCATCTGCCACAACCAAAGCATGGCCTGAATAACCAGCAAGTATAAGTCGATTTTGCATTAATTAAATTTTTAAATAACTACTCGGCACATTAACTACCCTATCTTCCAACCATTCCGAATTGCTCAAATCCCCGCATTGAGCTCCCGCATTTCTATCGGGATTAAACATCTCCAACTTATTCATCAGTTTCCAAATTGGGCGGGTCATTACTCCGTTTTCGTTTGTAAACTTTAAGAATTCATCTCTTTCTTTGCGGTTCGGCAAAAGTATGGCATTTAGCCAGTAGTTTGAGATTGAATTTGAAGGTTCGGTGATGTGTTGAATGATTGGGTGATTGAGTGATTGGGTGATTGAGTGATTGGGTGATTGATTCTTATTAAAAAATTCTGTATAAGCCAATGCAATCTTTCTTTTAGAAGTAAGGATTTCATCAATTTTTTCCATTTGGGCTACTCCTAGTGCTGCATTGAGATTGGGCATACGGTAATTGTAGCCAATGAAATCGTGGGCATATTCCCATGGATGTGGAATCTTGGCTTGGGTTGTAATGTGCTTTAAATGTTTCCCGAGTTCTTCGTCATTGGTTAGCAACATTCCTCCGCCACCTGTTGTAATAGTTTTATTACCATTAAAGCTTAAAACTCCAATCTTCCCAAAATTCCCGGTATGCCTTCCTTTATAGAAACTTCCCAAGGATTCTGCGGCATCTTCTACTAAAGGAATGTTATATTCCTTGCAGATAGCTGCAATCTCATCAATGCGGCAAGGGTGGCCGAAGGTGTGCATGGGAACACAAGCAGAGATAAGTTGATTGGTTGATTGGTTGATTGGTTGATTGTCAACCATTTTCACATTTTGTTCGAGCCAGCTTAATAAGGCTATGGGTGACATGCCCATGGTGTCGAGGTCAACGTCAACAAAAACGGGTTTTGCTCCAGTGTAAGCAATGGCGTTGGCTGTAGCAATAAAGGTTAATGGCTGAGTAATAACTTCAGAATCAGGAGTTACTCCTACTGATAGTAAAGCCAAATGTAGAGCATTTGTTCCATTTACAGTAACAATTGCTTTCTTTGCTCCAGTATATTCTGCGACCATTTCTTCAAAACGATCTACAAATTTTCCTACTGAGCTGACAAAAGTGGAATCGATGCACTCTTCAAGGTATTTCTTCTCATTGCCCATAAATACAGGAGCGTGGAGAGGAATGAAGTCTTTTGGGGTTTTGTACAAATCCCGAATAAATTCTACAATCTGTTGAAACTTTTCCATGTTTACATTTTGCTGTCTAGGTATTTGCCAGTTTCTTTATGTCCAAAATCAGGAATCATATAATGGAAAAGGTCAATGATTT
>DYSN01000330.1 GCA_020718205.1 Draconibacterium orientale | reverse complement strand
GAGTTTTTCCTGCTCCCAAGCATTGTCCACGCCCGCCCACACGCAGGTAACGCAATCCGTTAGGTGCTTTCTTCCAAAACAATGTAACTCATGGAAAATAAAACAAAAATCCCGCTATTAAATATTGATGGGCTTTCCGTAATTACCGAGCGTGGGATTCGCCTTGACCGTAAAACTTTACCCAATGGAGAATACTCTCAAGAAGCCTTGCTAAATTTATTGGCTGATGACTGGGTTCCATTAATGGAATGCCATAAATGCGGGAGATTTTCCTATTGTAAATTTGTTGAGCGATACCCCAATGACCCCAAACGTGGGAAACAAATTCAATGCGGAGTAGTTCTCACAGTTTTGAAAAATTTTTTAGCGGTTTCTTGGGAACGATTACCAACTTATTCCCCAGCCCAACTTCAAAATTTTTTCGATGGTTTATATTATTTCGCTCAGTTTATTTATGAAGCCGAAGTCACAATTGGAAATTTACTTAATGATGAATATCTTGATTGGGCAGGTTCTGATTTAGCCAGAAAAAATTTTGGTTTTATTGCACATCTTAGAGCGCACATTGACAAGTTTGCAGGAGAGTTTCGAGAATTAAATGACTATGGCACATTAGGCAGATGGTTTTCTGTCGAAGGAGAAGCCGAACAAGAATTTATAGAAAGGTTAGGAGAATTAAAATTTTACACTGCTTACGTTGGCGGTGTCGAAAACTACGGCGGCAAAGGTAATGCAAAACCGAGTAAGTTCAGTCTATATCTTAATAGCCTCAAAAACAGGGGTTATTCAGTTGCCATACAAGGTGATATGGACAGTGGAAAAACAAACCGTTTGGACGCATTAATAGCAGAAAACCTTGTAGAGCGTGAATTAACTTTTCCGTTCTCGAAAGATTTTGAAGGTAGTTTTCCTCCGCCTGTTTTGCATAAAGCACTTTCTCTGTCAGGTTACGATATTGCATTAGAACGCCTTACTAACGCAATGGAAAGAAAAGGAGAAAATGTTGAGCCAATTGCAATTTTTATAGAAAAAGTTACGAGCCAGAAAGTAAGCAAGGTTAAGTTAGCCCGTAATCTAGCAGAAGTTGTGGCTTCTAATTGGTCAAAAATTATCGAACTCTATCCAAACAGTGAGATAATCAAATGGCTTGAATTCTTAAGAGCAGGTAGGCTGTAAAAACAAAACGCCGCCGAACAAAGCGTGCACCTGACGTGTGGGATTCTGCGGCATTTTTAAGCATTTTTCTCGCTTCGAGTTTTTTCTGCTCCCAAGCAGAGTCCACGCCCGCCCACACACAGCTAACGCAAACCGTTAGCCGCTATTTGTAAAATATTGAGAAAATATAAACACATGAAAGTCAAACACATTATCTATCTCGCAATACTTC
>DYSN01000329.1 GCA_020718205.1 Draconibacterium orientale | reverse complement strand
ATGAAGGACGTGTCCCTGCCTTTTCCGATTTAGTTTGTTACTGGTTTGAAAAAGCGCGAAAAATGATTGAAGAAGGAAAAATAAAACGCGCTGGCTTGCTGGCTACAAATTCAATTCGCGGCGGCGTAAATAGAAAAGTGCTTGAAAGAATCAAAGAAACTGGCGATATATTTTGGGCGCAGTCTGATCACGAGTGGGTTTTAGACGGGGCGGCAGTTAATGTTTCAATGATTGGATTCGATAACGGCTCTGAAAATATTAAATTACTTGATGGAGAAACAATAACAAATATCAATTCAGACCTTTCACATAAATCCGATTTGACAACCGCAAAAACTTTGGCAGAAAATATAAATATTTGTTTTTATGGTTCTCAGCAAAAAGGCTCTTTTGACATCACCCCTTTTCAAGCAAAGGAATTTTTATCAAAGCCAAATTCTTTTGGGCTTGACACAAGAGATGTCGTAAAGCCTTCTGTAAATGGTTTACAGATATTAAGGGGTGGCGAAGAAACATGGGTTATTGATTTTGGGATAGGCATGGCAATGGAAAAAGCCGCAATGTACGAAGCACCATTTGAATATGTAAAGAAGATCGTTTATCCTGAAAGAAAAGATCGTTCTGAAAAACTTCAACGGGATCACTGGTGGTTACATGCGCGTCCATCTCCAAGATACCGAGAAATTCTAAAAAAACAAAAACGCTATATTGCCAGTCCTGCAACTGCAAAGTTCCGAGTTTTTGTTTGGTTGGATTCAAATATATTGGCAGATCATGCAGTTGTAGTTTTTGCTCGCGAAGATGATTATTTCTTCGGGGTTTTACATTCCAAACTTCATGAAGTTTGGGCGTTGAAACAAGGAACTTCCCTTGAAGACCGCCCACGCTACACACCCACCACCACCTTTGAAACATTCCCCTTCCCCTTCCCGCCCGCGAAAGAGCCAAAGAAAGACCCGCGAGTCAAGGCAATTGCCCAAGCCGCAAAGGAATTGGTCGAACAGCGGGATCGGTGGTTGAATCCGCAGACTTCCGAAGTCTTGGAGACTTCGGAAGTCTCAGGCACAGGCAAGCGCACGCTGACCAACCTGTACAACCAACGCCCCACCTGGCTGGATTTGGCTCACAAGAAATTGGATGAAGCCGTCTTTGCCGCCTACGGGTGGAAGTCCGATTTGTCCGATGAAGAGATTTTGGAAAACCTGTTGAAGTTGAATTTGGAAAGAAGCAAAAAGTAAATCAAGACCTGACAGGTTTCCACAGAATCCGAATCGACTCGGTGTATGGTGAAACCTGTCAGGTCTGAAATCAATTCATCCTTCATCCTTCATCCTTCATCCTTCATCCTTCATCCTTTATCCTTTCCCCATCATCCTTTCCTCGTAACA
>DYSN01000328.1 GCA_020718205.1 Draconibacterium orientale | reverse complement strand
CCTTGATCTTGCCATATCCTGATTCCAGATTGCGAATTTTAAGCATAATAAAGCCATCATTACCCACTCAGTGGAGACTGAAGTCTGAAGATCAGCCAACTTTCGCCAGCCAGAAAGAGCGAAAAAGAAAACAACCAACCAAAGAACTGTCGCCTTCAGTCTCCAACCTGCAGCACAGCACCAAGGCTCACTGGTTGCAATGATATGCAGCGGAGTCATAATCCATGTGCAACCGTTTACGATTCATTTTAGAGAGTGCCAACTACCTCTTGAAAATCAAAGATGCTGAGTTGATTGTTTTTTTTCTCTTCTATCACATAGGCAGGTGTCTCGTAGTTGGTAATCAATGCCTCTACCATAGGATTGCGATTATCTTCACTTCCTCCAACATGGTAAAAATGGTCCCGAGTGCGAATGTGATATTTGCCCCACAATGTTTTAATATATTCATTTTCTCTAAAATCATTGTGGTGCCATGTTGAAAGAATAAATTTACTGCGAGTAGATGACAATACATCATAAAGGGTTTGCTCACAGCCATGATCCCAACCATTGTAGTAGTCAACGTGCCTATCTATATATGGCGGGTCACAATAAATAATGTCTGTTCCTGTACCAATTTTGATTGTTTCTTCGAACGACTGACATTTGAAAATGAAATCCCTGAACTTGAATAATTTAGAGGCGTAATCTATTTGATTTACTATCTTAGTGACATATGCTTGGGCGAATCGTTTTGGTTTTCGACAAAACGGAATATTAAATTCACCCTTACGGTTAAAACGAATCATGCCATTGAAACCTGCCCGGTTAAGAAAGAGAAAATCAAGTGGGGCGTGATATTGGTTAAAACGGATTCGAACATCATAATAATGATCTTCACCTTTTTTTAGCAGCTCCTTGCCCTCTGAAGCGAGATAGCTTCTAGCTGAATCAGCTGTTATTTCGCCGCTAGCAATGGCTGAATAAAAATTGATCAGATGTGGATTTGTGTCGCACAAGAGGGCATGTTTCGGGGCTATATTGAACGCTACCACCCCGGTGCCCATAAATGGTTCTATCCAAATGCCGTTAACCCGAGTTTAACAGCCTCAAAAAAACACTCAATACAATCAGCATATTACATCATCAAAAAAAACGCAGTGGCACTACATTTGAAAATTTAAGGAATTTGTCGTCAGTCAACGATCATTTTTTTAGTCCCTCCTGGCGAAGCGGAAATTCCAAGTGCTTCATAAATTTCTTGCAATTGGGGTGAGGCTGTTGTGCTTTTGCGAACATGCAGTGAATGTCCGTCATCCTGGGTAAAACTGGTGGTAACCCGTTGTTGTCGAGCAAGTATTTTACGCACAGAATCCCAGCTCAAATGGATATCCTTCCCCTTGAGCT
>DYSN01000327.1 GCA_020718205.1 Draconibacterium orientale | reverse complement strand
TTAAAAATTGGCGATTTTTGGATGGAATGACTCTGCGAGAAACGCAAAGGTATATTATTTTATAATATTATTACAATAGCATATGGTGCTCACGCTGGTTTTTGATAAAGATGCTTCTTCCCTTGCCTGTTTACTCTTTGGAGTAGACAATGTGGGGAAGTTGTTGTCAATGAATTTCGGGAAAGTCTACATCTGAATAGTGAGCATTCACACATTGTTGTTTCCGGCTCTGCATAGAGTTAAAACATCAATTCTCTCTGCGCCTGCCTGCTTTAGTGCTTTAGCGCATTCGTTAACCGTTGACCCAGTAGTAAAAACATCATCAATCAAGACAATATTTTTACCTGCGACTGCTTCTGGATTTTTTACAAAAAAGGCACCCTTGAGGTTTTGTCTTCTTTCCTTGCCGCTCAATCCGGTTTGGTACGGGGTGTTGGTTTTTCTAATCAGAATATCGAATCTTATTTTTTCTTTTTCATTGGGGAAAAATGCCTTGGCCAATAGTACCGCTTGGTTAAATCCGCGTTTTCGTAATCGTTGCAGATGCAGGGGTACAGGAATAATAAGATCAGGAGTCATAAAGTCAGACAGGACGGTGCTTTCATTTTTTAACTTTTGAATCGTTTCAAGCCCGGTTGTTTCCCCTGCGTATTTTAGATCGTAGATTAAGCGCGCAATGATTTTATCATAGATAAAGAGAGACCGAGCTTGATGAAAAAACCAAGGGGATTGTAAGCAGGTTCCACATAGATGGTTGCCACCGCTACCGAGAAACACCTTGCCGCAACAAGAACATAAAGGCTTCTTTATAAATTCAAGCCGTCCGAAACAGTCTTCACAGAGAAGAAGGCCGGATTCCTGAAGTTTTTTTCTGCAATAGAGGCAGGCTGGAGGGAAAATGAGGTTTAGGCAGGCAGCAATGACTTTTTGTAGGTGTATCATTCCGTGCGTTGTTTTTTGGACAATTTGTATTCTTGAAAATCCCCTTTTTCTATACACCATTCGCCTCTAATGATCGCAACAGATTATTTGGAAAAGAAATTTCGTAAAAGATCAACTGTCCGTATCCTCCTCCTGTTATGGAAAATAATTCTTAAAAGGAATATGCGCGCACGATTTATTTTACAACTTGAACAAATAGTTTCGCAAGAAAACAGATTTTCCTTTGTATAATATGGCGGATAGAAAAATCGTTATGGAGGAACATCATGATTCTAACCCGAGCCCCCCCCCGTGCCTTGGTTAAGGCGAAATGTACTGTCAATCTGAATTGAACAACTTAAATACGAGGTGATTGAAAATGAAATTACTTTTGGAAAACAACCAACCTGAAGACAAGCCCGTCCCCCGTAGAAGAGGCCTTGTATTCACGGAAGAAGAAAAATTGCACG
>DYSN01000041.1:2567-29731 GCA_020718205.1 Draconibacterium orientale | reverse complement strand
AAAAAACAATCAAGTCATTTTAATGGAGCCGAGCTTGTGAGGCGACTGAGAAATCTCTATTCCACTTTACTTTTTCGCTGACCAAAAAGAAAAACCGATCAACCAAAATATTTTTTTCTATCACCCCGCATTTATTGCTTTTTTATTTAATATTGCAAAATAATACATAGTGGTAGTATTTAATTTAATAATCGGCCTAAACCATATTAAAACGAATGAAATTATCAAACACCTCGGAATACGCCTTGAGAATTCTAAGCTTTATGGCTAAGGAGCCTGAGCAGTTGTATACGGCTAAACAATTGGTTGATAAATTGATAATCAGCGATAAGTATTTGCGTCGGCTCATGACTACATTGACTAAAGTGGGATTTATAAGAAGTACACAGGGGCGTGATGGTGGCTATAGTTTTGCCCGCAGCATCCATCAAATTTACCTGTTCGACATTATCGATGCGGTGGAAGGTATGGACAAATATATGGGCTGCATTATGGGTTTCGAGCAATGCTCCGACGAAAACCCCTGTGTGATGCATAATTTCTGGGTTAAAATTAGAACCGAGTTTCAACAATCATTTCATCAAACAAGCCTGGCCGATTTTAATTTCGATGCCACCTTCAAATATTAAATTTTTCTTATCCATATATACTACTTTGTTGTAGCACATTAATTCAATTAAACAAACAACACAATGAAACAGACATTACTTGACAAATTTATGAGCCAGAAAGGGCTCTACACAGGGTTTTGGATCATTGCCCTGTTCATGGTAACCATGCTGATTTATTACACAGCAAATTTGCAGAAAGAGGTTCCCCCCATTCCGAAGGTTGTAAAATCGGTGAGCGGAGAAACCCTTTACACCTACGATGATGTGGTGGCGGGAAAAGGCAATTTCCAACAGTTCGATTTGATGGACTGGGGGACCTTGCTGGGCATGGGTGCCTATATGGGGCCCGATTTCTCCACCGAATTTCTTCACTACCGCGCAGAATATCTTTACGATTTCTATGCGATGGAACTCTATCAAAAAACCAATGCACAGCTCACCGAAGTTGAACGTGGCGCAGTTAAAGAGCGGGTTAAACAGGACTTCAGAAAACAAACGCAGCTTCTGGAAGATGGTACCACCTACACCGATGCATCGGCAGCTGCCTATCACAAAAACGTGGCTCATATTGTTCGTATGCTCACCCAGGGTGACCCGGAACGTGCATTTCCCGGAGGCGTAATAACCGAAGCAGAAGCAAAAACCATAGCCGCTTTTGTCGATTGGTCGCAGCTTGTAGCATCTACATTCCGCACGGGTACCGATAGAACCTGGTCGAACAACTGGCCGCCCGAACCACTCATTGACCAGGATTTAACTTTCAACTCCCACAAAATATCACTGTGGGAATTCCTGATTCTGTGGACTTTAACCATAGTAGTTATTTATCTGTCCTATGAGTATCTGTTCAAAAAAGACGCCGATGAAAAGCTGGAGCCTGCTCTGAAGATAACCCATCTGTTTAATTCTCAGAAAAAATTGCTCAAGTATGTTCCCATTGTTGCGGCCTTGTTTTTTGTCCAATTACTGTTGGGAGGCTATTTGGCTCACCTCTATACCGAACCCACCAAAGACTTTATTTTTTCTCAGTCGCTTCTTCCTTTCAACGTGATTCGGTCTATCCATACACAGTTGGCCATTCTTTGGGTAGCGGTGGGCTGGCTGGTTGGTGGCTTATTGATTGCGCCCTGGGTTGCTCAGAAAGACCACAAATATCCCTGGCTGGTTGATGTGCTATGGGGAGCATTGCTGGTAGTTGCCGTGGGAAGTATCATTGGTTTGTATATGGGTGCCACCGGACAAATGCGCAATACCTGGTTTTGGCTGGGTAATGAAGGCCGGGAGCTATTGAACCTGGGTCGAATCTGGGATATTGGTCTGGTAGTTGGATTGGTGTTTTGGTTTGTTCTCATAGTATCACTCATTCGCAAGGCTGCCACCAACAATCCTATTGTGAGCACCATTATCTGGTCGTCGTTTGCCATTGCCACGCTGTATATTGCCGGAATGATGCCGGTTCACAAGGTAATGCCAAACTTTACTGTGGATGATTACTACCGCTGGTGGGTAATCCATTTGTGGGTTGAATTAACTTTTGAGCTTTTTGCTGCGGGTGTTATTGCATTCTTCACTGTTTCGCTGGGATTAATTTCTCATAAAACTGCAGTTAGAGTGATGTTCTTCGAGCTCTTCCTGATTATGTTAAGTGGAACATTAGGCGTTGGTCACCACTATTGGTGGCAGGGTCTGGATGAATACTGGATTGCCATTGGCGGAATATTCTCAGCTCTGGAACCCCTTCCGCTTGCCCTCATGATTGTGGAGGCCATGAAAAATCAGCGGGAAAAAGTTCATTCGAGCGAAGGTTTTGCCTTTTCCATTCCCTTTATGTGGATTGCCGGATCGGCAGTACTCAACTGGATTGGTGCAGGATTCTTTGGTATGGTTATCAATACCCCCACCATCAGCTACTATTCTCATGGAACCTATTTAATTATGCCCCACGGTCACGTGGCACTTTTAGGCGCTTTTGGTTTCATCTCCATAGCCTTTTTATACATGACTTCCCGCGCCAATGCTTTGGCCAATGGATTGGTTTGGAACGAAAAACTGAGTCGCTATGGTTTCTGGATTTTAACCAGCGGAGCCCTTCTCTTTGCCATTCCCACCTATATTATTGGTATGCAACAAACCGAGATGGCCATGGAAATGGGCTATTTCTACACCAGAACCCGCGAAGCTATTGAAGGTATGAAAGGCTGGATGTGGGCGCGTACATTACCCGATGGATTGATGATTCTGGGGGGAGGCGTCATTCTGTACGATTTGGTAACCAAAACATTCTTTGCCAAAAAGGAAATAATTTAGTTCAACACAGTTTGTATTTTCCCAAAGCAGGTTTACGAAAATCGTAAGCCTGCTTTTTTCTATGCCAATGGCCAGTTGATGCGGAATGTAGTGCCTTGATTTAATTGACTTTCTACTTTAATAGTTCCATTGTTCAGGCGCAAAAAATCGAAAATGAGCAGCAATCCAAAGCCTGTTCCGCGTTCGGCGTTGGTTCCCGGAGTGCTCTGAGTTTGACCTGGGACAAAGAGCGAGTTTAAAACCTTTTCTGACATTCCCACTCCAAAATCGGTGATGTGAATTTCGGCATGAGTTCCTATTGCATCTGCAGTTACCTTTATTTGCCCCCCGGAATGGCTGTATTTTAAGGCATTCGACAATAAATTTCTGATGATAGCATCGAACATTTTCAGGTCGCCATGCAAATTAATTTTCTCATCAATATCTATTTTAATGTCAATATCCTTTTCGAGAAATTGCGAAGTGTAAAGTTGAAGATTATTCTCAACAGTTTGACGCAAATTAAAATCAACTGCATCGGGCTTCATTTCGCCTTGTTGAATTCTGGACCATGTGAGCAGATTCTCCAAAAGCTTGGTAAGCTCATCCATGCTATGGTCGACAATCCCCAGCAAAACACTCAGGTCTTCGGTGTTATAATCTTCATAATTTTCGAGCAATTCTTTAACGACCGATCGAGATGCAGATAGTGGGTTTTTAATGTCGTGACTGATGATGGCCAAAAACTTATCCTTTGTTTGATTGGCTTTTTCCAATTCCTTATTGGTGAAGAAAAGCTCCTGAGTTCTCTTTTTTACTTGTTTCTCCACATGTTTCTTTTTCGAATTCTCCGATTTATATAACATGTAAAAGAAGATGGTGAGCACAAGAATAGAGATGATGGCCATGAGCCAGATAAATTGTTTGGTTTCCCAAAAATTACCATCCACAATGATCTGGAACTTGTAGGGCTGATCGTTCCAAACCCCATGATTGTCCGATGCCAGAATTTCGAGGTGATAGGTTCCTGGATAAAGACCATGAAAACTAATATCGTGACGGTAGCCTAAATTTACCCAATCCTTATGAATTTCGCAGATTCTGTAGCGGTATTTATTCCCCGCCGAATATAAATAATTGAACCCCGTAAACTCAATATTGAAATACTTGGTGTTTCTGGGTATGATGATTCTTTGCTGGTCAATCATTTTTCGGGTAATGGCCAGCTTTTCGTTATTCACAGTGATATTGGTAATGCCTATTTTAACATTGCTAAAATAATTTACAATATCCTTGGGATAGAAAGAGTTAAAACCATGAATACCCCCAAAAAACAATTCGCCTGATTTCGATTTATAGTAGGCAGAGGTATTGAACTCTTTGTTTTGGAGTCCATCGGTAACATTGTAACTGTTAATTTCTTCGGTTTTGATATGGAAACTGCAGAGGCCATTGTTGGTGCTCATCCACAACCGGTTTTGGTCGTCGTAAAGAACGGCATAAACAAAGTCGTTGGGCAAACCATCATTCTCAGTATAGAGTTTTACCGATTTCTCATCCATCCTGATAAGGCCCACTGCCGACGCAAACCAAAAAACACTGTCGGGGGTTTGGGTCATGCTGTTGATACGGATATTGTCGAAACTAAAATTATCGGTGAAAGGGTGTTTATAGGGAATGAAGGCATCGATGGAGTCGACATAAATACACAACCCTTTTTGGTCGGTACCAGCCCACATCTGACCATTAAAATCTTTCAGAAAGCTCAGCACATTGCCTTTGAGCCAGTTTCCGTTGTCTTTCTTGCTGTAGGTTTTAAAGTGAAAATTATCGAAATTGATTCTCAAAATACCATCCTGAAAACCTACCCAAACTATGGAGTCATTTTCCGGATAAAGCTTATAAACCCAATACCACGGTTGATTAAAATTCCCGCCAAGACCAATTTTTTCGGTCAGATTCTCTATTTCTCCGGTTTCTTTATGGATTTTTTGAAGACCACCACCTTCCGAACCTATGAGCAGGTAGGAAGGGTCTCGGGGATAATCGCAAAGAGTATAGGGAATCGTGGCATTTACAGGACTTGCAATTTGGAAATTTGATTTTTCGATTCGGGCAAGGCCATAATACCCTCCAACCCAATAGTATTTTGCATCTTCATGAAACGACCTCACACTTTCGACTTTCAAATCGGGAAATATTTCAATGTTAACCAATTTAAATGGCCTGTGTTCATTGGGAACTATTGAAACTCCGTGTCCATTGGAGCCAATCCATATCAAGCCATTATTGTCCGTATAAAGGCATTTATACTTCAGTGCCCCCAAATAATAATCTTTACTTATATCGGAATAATAATACAATTGAGAATCAGTGAGATCTACTCGAAATAAACCGAAGATATTTGAAATTAACCACAAATCGTTTCCTTTGGTAAAAACATAGGTGATGGATGATAATGCTCTGTCCATTCCTAATTTATCCAGAGCCATAATGAAAGTATTGTAGGTTTGAAGCTCTTTAGCACCCTTTTTAAAATAAAAAACAGTGGAATAGTTGCCAGCCCCTCTGTTGGGAAGCATGATAATCCACATGGTTCCATGGCTATCTTCCACAAAATCAACGGCAACGCCTTTAAATTGTTCTCCTTTGAGCATCGGTAAATCAAGCTTTACAAGCAATCTGGTATCCACATTAAGCAGGCGGATATAAGGGTCTTCGGTGTCTATCCACAAATTATTCCGGCTGTCGATTCCCAGATTGTTGATGAGAAAAAAAGCCCTGTCTAATGGGGTATGAAGAAGTATATCGGTTTTCCGGTCGAGAAAAAATAACCCGTCGCTCCGACTAACCCAAATATTATCGTTATGGTCTTTTACTATGTCGGTAATATATTCCGAAGTGTTGAAGGCGGGGGGAAATTGATAGTTTTTAAACGTCTCTTCGTAGGGATTGAATTTGTTGATGCCGGTTTTGGTTAATATCCAGATATAGCCATCATTGTCTTCAATCATTTTGAGTACCTGATTGTTATCAATGGAAGTACTGTCGCCTTCTCTGTGCCTGAAAACCTTGATATTATAACCATCGTAACGATTGAGCCCATCCATAGTTGCAAACCACATAAAACCACGCCGGTCTTCTGTAATGGCTGACATCCTCCCCTGACTCAACTCCTCGCTAATTCTGATTTGATTATTGGGCAGCTGTCCAATCTTTAGGTTTTGGGCAAAAACAACCCCCATAAAGCCATTGATTAAAAAAATCAGAACCAACAGAATGGCGCGCATTTTCCCTATTTGGTATTTCAATAACAAATTGATGCAATAGTAATTCATGTATTTTGATTTTAACTTCACTTAAATGGACACTCTAATTTACGGCATTTTATATAACAATTACAAATCATCCAAAACTTTTCAATCGGTATGGAAATAGGCTGCCTGAAATTGTTTCCTGCACAAAAATTTTTGGCTTATCTTTACAAATAAAAAAACAATGAGCCTGAAAAATCTGGTATTACTGAGTGGCGCCGGAATGAGTGCCGAAAGCGGCATCAGCACTTTTAGAGATGTCAATGGATTGTGGGAAAACTACACCATTGAAGAGGTGGCCACCCCCGAAGCCTGGCATAAGAACATGGATCTGGTTCTTAGGTTTTACAATCAGCGGCGCAAACAACTCTTCGAAGCGATCCCCAACAAAGGTCACGAAGCCCTGGTTGAATTCGAAAAGCATTTTAATGTTCACATTGTTACTCAAAATGTTGACGACCTGCACGAACGGGCCGGCAGCAAAAATGTGCTTCATCTTCACGGCGAGCTGCGCAAAGCACGAAGTACCCGCAACGAAAGCTTAGTCTATGAACTAAAAACCTGGGAACTTAACAAAGGCGACCTTTGCGAGCTGGGAAGTCAATTGCGCCCCCACATTGTTTGGTTTGGGGAAGCCGTGCCGGCCATTCCACAAGCTGTGAATATATTGAATAAAGCCGACATTTTGCTGGTGGTAGGAACCAGCCTCATGGTTTATCCGGCGGCAGGTCTTGTAGACTATGCTCCCCCGGGCATTCCTGTTTATTATATCGATCCCAAAGCTCATGAAATGGCTTACCAAAAACGATTTAAATGTATTTCGGGCAAGGCCGGAGAAGTACTCCCCAAACTACTTCCCGAGCTTCTTTCGGAAATCAATCATCCCTAATATTCGCACAACTCGTTTTTACGGAGTGTACCAGTCAGTAATAGCCTGATTTTTAACCCGTTTTTTTTGGCCAACTGATTATTCTCTTAATTTTACGGAGGTAATTTAAAATTTTAGGTCATGCCTTCATTCTCTCATCATTGTATGACAAGCCATGTGACCGGAAAATCGGTTTTTATCAACGATATCCCTTTGCCCAAAAACGCGCTTCATGCATTTCCGTTTTATTCACCCATTGCTCTGGGGAAAATCCTAAGTCTTAACACCGAAAAGTCCTTGCAATACCCTGGAGTTGAGTGTATTATCACAGCTCAGGATATTCCGGGTAAAAACCAAATGGGGCCTGTGGTGCACGATGAGCCTTGTCTGGCTATCGAAAATCTGGAATTTATAGGGCAGGTGATTGCAGTGGTGGCAGCCCAAAGTCGTGAGGTTGCGCAAAAAGCTGCTTCGCTCATTGAACTGGAATACGAGGAAACCGAAACCCCCATCATTACCCTGAACGATGCCATGACCCAGGGAAAACTCCTTCAACCAGCCCGCCGTATCGATGATGGCGATGCCTGGGAAATGATGGAAAAATGTGACCATGTATTTCAGGGGAATTTTTACAGCGAAGGGCAGGAACATTGGTATCTGGAAACCCAATCGGCACTTTGTATGCCCCGGGAAAACGGAGAAATGAAGGTGTTTGCCAGCACCCAAAACCCTTCGGAAACCCAAGCCATAGTTGCCGAAGTGCTCGGATTGTCGAAAAATGCGGTGGAAGTTGAAGTGAAAAGACTGGGGGGAGCTTTTGGTGGTAAAGAAACACAAGCCAATCATGTGGCCGCCTGGGCAGCATTGGTAGCCCACAAGACCCAAAAACCTGTAAAACTTCATCTGGACCGCGAAACCGACCAAAAAATTACCGGAAAGCGCCATGCATTTTATTCGGAGTACGAGGTTGGTTTTTCGAAAACCGGACTCATTGAAGCTCTAAAAGTGAAAATGAATTCCAATGGCGGCGCAGCCATCGACCTGAGCATGGCCATTTTGGAAAGGGCGCTTTTTCACATCGACAATGCCTATTTTATTCCAAATTTGACCGTGGAAGGTCGAGCCTGGAAAACCAATCTGCCGCCCAATACGGCCTTCAGGGGTTTTGGTGCTCCGCAGGCCATGGCAGTCATTGAGAATATTGTGGACCGGATAGCCCGATTTTTAAAGTTGGATGCTGCCGAATTGCGGTTGGCAAATTTCTACTCGTCACACCAGCCACAAACCACCCATTACGGGCAGTTGGTGGGTGAAAATCCGCTGGCCAAAATCTACGAACAAATCATAAGAACATCAGAATATTCGCAACGAAGGAAACAGATTCATGAGTTCAACAGCCAAAACCGCTGGAAAAAACGAGGCATGAGCCTGATTCCGGTGAAGTTTGGAATCTCGTTCACCACTTCGTTTCTCAATCAGGCCGGGGCGCTTGTGCATATTTATGAAGATGGATCGGTTTTGATAAATCACGGGGGAACTGAGATGGGACAAGGCCTTCACACCAAAATGATTCAGATTGTAGCACAAACTTTTGGAATTAGTCCGGAGCGCATCAGAATCTCGTCGACCAATACCACCAAAGTGCCCAATACTTCGGCCACTGCCGCTTCGTCGGGAACCGATTTAAACGGGAAAGCGGTGGAGAATGCCTGTGTCATATTGAAATCGCGCCTGGAAGAGGCTTTCCGGTTGAAGTTTATTCAGTCGGGCGGGTCACTCACCTTCGAAAAAGACACCGTTCTTTGCCATCGGTTTCACATAACTTTTGCGGAGCTGGCCAATTTTGCCTATAAAAAACAGGTGAGCCTCAGCTCTACGGGTTTCTATAAAACCCCCGATCTTTTCTTCGACCGGCAGGAGGAAAAAGGCAAGCCCTTTCACTATTTCGCCTATGGCATGTCGGTTTCGGAGGTGGAGCTCGATGTGCTCACAGGCCAGCACCGATTGCTCAGAACCGACATCCTCCACGATGCGGGAAAATCAATAAATCCAGTCATCGACAAGGGTCAGGTGGAAGGCGCTTTTGTTCAGGGACTGGGCTGGGTTACCATGGAAGAGTTGAAATACAGTGCCAAAGGAGCCTTACTTTCCCACTCGCCCGACACTTATAAAATTCCCACCATCGGCGATATTCCGGAAGATTTCAGGGTAAAACTCACCGATTTTACGCCACAGCCCGACAATATTAAACAAAGCAAGGCCGTTGGCGAACCGCCATTCATTCATGGATTATCGGTTTTCTTTGCCCTGAAAGATGCGGTTTCGGCGGTATTGAATCAAGAGGTGGAGCCAGAGTTAAATATTCCTGCCACATCGGAGGCCATACTCTTGTGTCTGGAGAAAATGAAAGCAAATATGCATAGGTCTGAATAATTTATATTTTTGTGACTTCGTGATATCCTGCAAAGAGAAGAGCAGGTTGTTTCTAAACCAACATCAAATTGACAAAAAAGGTTTTTATTGTTTTTGCGCTGTTTCTGCTGATTTCTCCGGTGTATCTGCATACACTGTGGTTGCATTATGTTAAAATAGAAGTGAAACATCAGGTGAAAGAAAACATTAAAAGCGGATTGAAAAGTATTGATTTAAAGATACTTGTATTTTCGAAAGAGGAAGCAGCCAGTTTAAAATGGGAACATTCGAGGGAATTTGAATACCTGGGCGAAATGTACGATGTAATTGAGAAATACGAAACCAGCGACAGCATAAGCTATACCGTATGGCCCGATAAAAAGGAAACAAAAATTAATCGGCTCATCAGCCGGGCTTTTCGCAGGGGATTGCAAAACGATGCTCAAAAATCGGAAACACAAAAACGTTTTTTCAACCTGTTTCAACTGTTATACTTTCAAACTCACGAAGCCAATACCCTGTTTTTTGCTGAATCAGAAAGCTTGTTAAACCCCTTTTATTCTCCAAATTACCACTGCCCCAAATCTGCACCCTTAGTGCCCCCTCCCCAAAAATTAGTTTAAAGAAATGTACTCTGGAATCTGCTGTTTATTTAAGTTACAGATTCAGAAAATTCAATTTTTAAATATTAAACTAATTGCAATGAAAAAATATATTTTCTTGTGGTTGATGTTGCTGTGGACAGGATTATTAAATGCCCAAACACTAACCATTATTGACCGCGAAAGTCAGCAACCGGTTCATTTGGCTGCCTTGATGAGTCAGGCTCCGCAGGTCTCTGCCCTGACCAACAGCGAAGGACAAGTGGACATCAGGGGTTTTAAGGGATCGGCGCGAATTGAAATTCAAATGCTTGGCTACAAAAAAACAACGGTCAGTTTTGCTGATTTACAATCGAAAAACTTTGTTCTGTCGTTGGAACGAGCCAATTTAAACTTAGACGAAGTGGTGATTTCGGCTACCCGCTGGCGCCAGAACTCGGGCAATATCCCTTCGAAAGTAATGAGTATTTCGCCAAAGGATGTGGAGCTTCAATCGCCCCAAACCACCGCCGACCTGTTGAGCATTTCGGGCAAGGTATTCGTTCAGAAAAGCCAGCAAGGCGGCGGAAGCCCCATGATTCGTGGTTTTGCTACCAACAGGCTGCTCTATACCATCGACGGGGTTCGGATGAATACAGCCATCTTCAGATCCGGAAACATCCAAAACGTAATTTCCCTCGACCCGTTTGCCATAGAACATACCGAGGTTTTTTTTGGCCCCGGTTCGGTCATTTATGGCAGCGATGCCATTGGTGGCGTTATGAGTTTTCAAACCCTTACACCGGAACTATCGCTTGGCGACAAACCGCTGATAAAGGGAAACGCCAACATGCGCTATTCATCGGCCAATAACGAAAAAACCGGGCACTTCCATGTGAGTGTTGGGGGGAAAAAATGGGCCATGACCACCAGCATCAGCTCTTTTAACTTCGACCATCTTCGCCAGGGAAGCCATGGCCCCGATGATTATATCAAATCCATCTACGTTCAGCGGCAAGACAGTGTGGATGTGGTAGTTACGCAGGACGATCCGCTGCTTCAGATTCCAACCGCCTATTCGCAAGTCAATCTGATGCAAAAAGTGCGATTTAAACCCAACGAAAAATGGGATTTTCAATACGGATTTCATTATTCCGAAACTTCCACCTATGGCCGCTATGATCGCCACAACCGAATGAAAAACGGTACCGCCCGCTATGCCGAGTGGAATTATGGTCCCCAAAAATGGATGATGAATCATTTAAGTATTGAAAACACTGCCGACAACCCTCTGTATAATCAATTGAGTCTTCGCTTAGCCCAACAATCGTTCGGGGAAAGCCGAATAGACAGGTCGCTGAATAAAAGCGAAAGAAATACTCAATCGGAAGAGGTGGAAGCCTACTCTGCCAACCTGGATTTTGTGAAAAAAACAGGAGCCAAAAACACTGTTTTTTATGGAGTTGAATATGTTTACAACAAAGTAAAATCCATGGGTGAGCTCACCGACATCACCACCGGAAACAGCGAAACCGGCCCGGCTCGTTATCCACAATCCACCTGGCAATCGATGGCCATTTATCTGAACGACCAATTTGCTCTTTCAGACAAATTCCACCTTCAGGTGGGTTTGCGCTACAATCAGTTTATGATAGATGCTGAGTTCGACACCAGTTTCTATCCATTCCCCTTCACCACAGCCAAGCTCAACAACGGCTCGTTGACGGGAAGTTTGGGAGGTGTTTTCCGCCCAACAGACGACTGGGTTATCAGTGCCAATCTCTCCACCGCTTTTCGTTCGCCTAATGTGGATGATATGGGAAAATTATTCGATTCGCAGCCCGGTGCTGTGGTGGTTCCCAATCCCGATTTAAAGGCAGAATATGCTTATAATGCCGATTTGGGCATTGCAAAAGTATTTGGCGACGCCGTAAAAATCGATGTGACAGGCTATTACACTATTCTGAAAGATGCTTTGGTTCGATGCGATTTTCAGTTAAACGGAATGGACAGCATTATGTACGACGGAGAATTGAGTAAGGTACAAGCCATTCAGAATGCTGCCGTGGCTCATGTTTATGGGGTTCAGGCCGGCCTGGAAATCAAATTGCCATCGGGCTTTGGTTTCTCATCCGATCTCAACTATCAGCTTGGCAAAGAGGAGCTCGACGATGCCACCACCAGTCCATCGCGTCATGCAGCCCCCATATTTGGAGTTTCGAGAATCAGCTGGCAGTATAACAAACTGAAGCTGGAGCTCAACAGCATCTATCAGGGAAAACGAAATCATGAGGAGCTTCCTTTTGAAGAACAGGAAAAAACTGAGATTTATGCCTTGGACGAAAACGGCGAAACTTACGCTCCAGGCTGGTATACACTTAATTTCAAAGGCAACTACGAACTTTCGAATCTGATGAGTGTTACGGCGGGAATTGAGAATATTACCGATCAGCGTTATCGCCCCTACAGCTCAGGAATCAGTGGTGCCGGTAGAAATTTCATGATGGCCATTTCATTACATTTTTAGCCAAAAATTCTGTCGCTACCGCGCTGTTCCGACTTATCCATAACCCCATGTTAGAAGAAATCTGGCCGGGGGTTGTTTTTTCGGCGAATCGTGCTTTAAATCCATTCTAAATATTAACAAATTGGCATTAACTAATTATAAACAACTCGAAACTTCCCTTAGAAATCGTATCTTTGGCAACCTCAAAAAACCTTAAAAACTCTTGCTATGAAAGTTGGTATTCCAATAGAGTTAAACCAAAGTGAATTGCGTGTTGCGGCCACGCCAAAAACCGTTCAAAGATTAATAAAACAAGGATTTACTGTTTACATAGAACAGGGCGCCGGTAAAAAATCGAACTACTCCGACAAAGCCTTCGAAGAGGCAGGAGCAAATTTGGTTGCCACCGCCAAAGAGCTCTATCAAACAGCCGATATTGTTCTTAAAGTTCAAGCCCCCACCGAATCAGAAATCGATTTGATGCACGAGGGAACAGTGACCTTAAGCTATCTTTGGCCCGCTCAAAACCAGGATTTATTGAAAAAACTGGCTGCTAAAAAAGTAAATGCCATTGCCATGGATGCCATTCCCCGCATCAGCCGGGCGCAAAAAATGGATGTGCTCTCGAGCATGGCCAATATTGCCGGTTATAGGGCAGTGATAGAAAGTGCCAACTATTTCGGGCGTTTTCTGAATGGTCAAATTACCGCTGCCGGAAAAGTGGAACCCGCCAAAGTGCTGGTGATTGGTGCCGGAGTTGCCGGATTGGCTGCCATTGGTGCCGCCAACAGTCTGGGAGCCATTGTTCGCGCCTTCGACACCCGCAAAGAAGTGGCCGAGCAAATTCAAAGTATGGGCGCTCAGTTTTTAACAGTGAGTATTGACGAAGACGGCTCCACCAGTTCCGGATATTCCAAAGAAATGAGCCAGGCCTTTATCGATGCCGAAATGGCCTTGTTTAAAGCTCAGGCAGCCGAAGTAGATATCATCATCACCACCGCTCAGATTCCAGGCCGTGAAGCTCCAAAGCTTATTCTGGCCGACCATGTGGCCGTGATGAAACCAGGCAGTGTGATTGCGGATTTAGCTGCTTCCACCGGAGGCAACTGCGTGCTCACCAAAAATGGCGAAGTTTATACCACCGACAACGGCGTAACCATTCTCGGAAAACTCGACCAGCTACCCAATCAGGCCAGTCAGCTATATGGCAATAACCTCTGCCACCTTCTCGACGATATGGGCAAAGCTGAGAAATTTAATATTAACATGAACGATGACGTGGTAAAACGCGCCATGGTAACCTATAACGGAGCCATCAACTGGCCACCCGAACCACTTCCTGTGAGTCCACAGAAACCCAAAACCGAAGCTGCGGCTGTAAAAGCCGGACCAACAGCTGCCGAAACCGCCAAAAAGAAAGCCAACAGCACCATCATCAGTTTGGTGGTTATCGGTGCGCTGCTTTTCTTCCTTGGAAAGGTTGCCCCCGCCGACTTTATGGGCCATTTCACCGTGTTTGTACTGGCTGTTTTTGTGGGCTGGCAAATCATCTGGAACGTTTCTCATTCCCTTCATACGCCTTTGATGGCTGTAACCAATGCCATCAGCGGAATCATCATTATTGGCGGATTGCTTCAAACCACCAATGATATTTCGAGTCCCATGACCATTCTCGCCTTTGTGGCCATTCTGGTTGCCAGCATCAATATTGTTGGCGGATTCCTTGTTACTCATCGTATGTTGAAAATGTTTAGAAAATAGGAAATATGATTACAGCACAAATACAAACAGCCGCTTACCTCTTTGCCAGTATCTTATTCATATTGAGCCTTGGCGGATTGTCCTCTCAGGAATCTGCCAAAAGGGGTGTTTTTTACGGAATCATCGGTATGATTATCGCCATTCTGTCCACAGTATTGGGAGAAGGTGTTGAAGGGCATGCCTATATCATAGCTGCCATTGCCATTGCTTCGGTTATTGGTATTATTGTAGCCCGTAAAGTCGAAATGACTTCCATGCCACAGTTGGTGGCCATTCTTCACAGTTTTGTGGGTCTTGCCGCAGTATTGGTGGGCTATGGCTCTTATCTTGATCCGGCCACCGAATGTCTGGTCGATGCCAACGAAACCGGAACTCACAACAATGCCGAATCCATCATTCACTTAGTTGAAATATTTATCGGCGTGTTTATTGGCGCCATCACCTTCACCGGTTCCATCATTGCCTGGGGAAAACTCGAAGGCAAAATCCGCAGCAAACCATTGCTCTATCCGGGTCGTCACATGGTTAACATCATTTTAGTGATTGTTTCAATCATTCTTGGAGTTTTGTTCACCATGGCCGATGGCACCGAAGGATTAATTTATCTGTACCTCATGACCGCCATTGCTTTCTTTATTGGGGTAATGCTGGTAATGGCCATTGGCGGAGCCGATATGCCCGTGGTGGTTTCCATGCTCAATTCATACTCGGGCTGGGCGGCAGCTGCTGCTGGTTTCATGCTCAGCAACGACTTACTCATTGTTACAGGTGCTTTGGTAGGTAGCTCCGGAGCCATCCTCTCCATCATTATGTGCGATGCCATGAACCGCTCTTTCCTCTCTGTAATTTTCGGGGGTTTTGGCGATGCGCCATCGGGCGAAGCCAAAGAAATGGAAGGTGAAGTTACTTCCATTACCCATGAGGAAGTTGGCGAGCTTTTGAAAGAAGCCAATTCGGTGGTGATTGTCCCCGGCTATGGAATGGCAGTGGCCAAAGCTCAATACCCCATTCACGAAATGGTCGACATCCTTAAAAAAGCAGGCAAAGAAGTCAGGTTTGGTATTCACCCCGTTGCGGGTCGTTTGCCCGGACATATGAACGTGCTTTTGGCCGAAGCCAATGTGCCCTACGACATTGTTCTGGAGATGGACGAGATTAACGAAGACATGCCCAAAACCGATGTTATCATGGTGATTGGAGCCAACGATATAGTAAATCCTGGTGCTCAGGAAGACCCATCGAGCCCCATTTATGGTATGCCTGTAATCGAAGTCTGGAAAGCCAAAAAAGTAATCGTGATGAAACGCTCTATGGCTGTGGGCTATGCGGGGGTTGAAAATCCGCTGTTCTACAAAGAAAATACCGACATGCTTTATGGCGATGCCAAAGTGAGTGTGGATAAAATAAATACCGCTCTTAAAGCTTAGACCGTTTCAAGAGTTTTTAAAGCCGCAAAAGCCCCGTGTTTTTGCGGCTTTTTTTATTCCCCCAACCCCCGATTTTATTTAACGAAAAACTCCACAAATTTATTTAATGATTGATATTTAATTGATTAACAAAGTATCCTTATATTTTGCGAAGCATCGAAATGATTAAACTATCATTCGTAAATTTGTGGGTTCAATGGCGGGATAGGGAATGGAGTTTAAAGATTCTTTAAGCTGATTTTTCGCCCCTGCCAGCAATAAAACAGATCAATACCCATGAAGATAAGACTATTATCGACGCAAACATCCACCGAAGAATATGAGCTCATAGGCTTGTCGACTTCGTTGCGCGATTATCAGCTTTGTCACTATCTCAACAAACAATTTCAGACTCAATTTGTTAAGTGTCCCGACATTCCATTGTATGGCTTGAAAGGTCAGCTGGGGCCGTTTACTTTTTATCACTATTTCGATGATGACCTGCGAATGGATTATTTTCTTTTTGCCAACAAAGCAGGTGCCGATGTGGCCATTTCCAACTACAAGCACTTTGAATATTTTATCCTTTTTAAACTCTCCTTTTCACTTTTCCCCACCCAGGAAATACTAAAAGAGCTGCGGTCCATCTCCCAAATTCAGGCCGCCATAAAAGTTCCCGTTCAGGGTATAAAAAATTTCGACAATATATTGGAAGACTTAGAGTTGCATTTGCTGGAGATATCGGGCAACACCCAAAAAAAAGAACCCGGCCAATGGCTTTGGAATATTTAACAGCACTTTAATTTCGACGCTGGATTTTAACCCCCGGAATTTTTATCTTTACCTCAATTTTGGATTAATACTTTTAAACATGAAAAAATTTGCAGTTGTTTTAGCTGGTTGCGGGGTGTATGATGGAGCCGAAATTCACGAAGCCACCCTATCTTTATATGCCATAATGAAATATGGCGCTACCTACGAAATCTTTGCCCCCGATATTCAACAGTTTCATGTGGTGAATCATATTACCGGCGAAGAAATGCCCGAAACCAGAAATGTTCTGGTGGAATCGGCCCGTATTGCGCGAGGTAAAATTCAACCCCTGAGCGCTTTCAAAGAATCGGATTTCGATGCCTTATTGTTTCCCGGCGGATTTGGGGTAGCCAAAAACCTGTGCAATTTCGCCTTCGAAGGAGCCAATGCCGGTATTTTACCCGAGGTGAAAGACGCCATTGTAAGCATGAATGAGGCAGGAAAACCCATCGGTGCACTGTGTATCTCCCCGGCCCTTCTGGCTCTTACACTCGACGATGTGGATATTACCATTGGCAGCGATTCGGGAACCATTGAAGCTTTGGAAAAACTTGGCGCTCATCACATTGAAACCACCCACGGCGAAGTGGTGCACGACAAAAACAGTAATGTTTTCACCACACCTTGTTATATGCTCGATGCCAATATTTTAGAAATTGCTGCCGGAGCCGAAAATATCGTGAAATCCATGCTCGACAGTTTGGAATAAGCCCGAAGGCCTATTTTTCAAAAAGCGTAGGTTTGAAGGTGAGCATTACCGAAACCCAATAGGGCGACGTGCTCTTATTCTTTTCTATCCCATCCATAAATTCTGCAGTGGGTGTGGCAAAATAATAGCCAATATAGGTTTGAATATTAAAGCTTTTGTCGAATTTATAGGTATGCCTGAAATCTAATTCTCCACCCAAATTTCTGTCCAAATAGCTGAAGTCGCCACCATCCGGGATTTCGTAAATATCCTCGGCAGTTCTGAAAATGTGATAGCCGGCATGAATCTCGTGTTTTTTACCCAAGTCCCAGGTAATATTGGGATAGATATCGATGAGACCACTGTTTTTGGTGTCGGCGGTCAGGAGAAAATGATTCATCCAGCCATTGTAAACAAATCCACAACCGTACATCAGATTGAAAGCGCCGAATTTGTCATTGCCTTTGTTTCCACTCATATACTCCGCTCCAATGCCCACATTCAGCTTGTTGAACTGGTAAGCTCCGGTGAGAGATAGAAGATATGCTGAAATCTCTGTGCCGCCTGCGGTTTTTCCGTATTGATAGTAGGCGTTGGCCATGGCTTTAATTTTTTCGTCTTTATAGGAAAGATGCACCCCCGAAGTTCCCATGGTATAGATGGTCGATTTGGTTTCTTTGCGCAGATAGCCGGCGAAATAATTGGCCACACTGAGCTTGAAATTCTTGCTGGCCTGAAAATTGAACCACAGAAAATTGAAGTACTTGATTCTGTAGCCCAGCGATTCTTCGTAGATATTTCCGGCGGATTCAAAGTTTGTTCTGTTGAACGATGCATAGGTATTGTTGATGGACGAGCCCAAATGAAAGTGAAAATTCTCCTTATCTAAATGGAGCAACATGGCATCCCAACTCAAGGCATACTGATTCCAGTTGCGTGAAGCCAAGATGCGCGAATCGTCGTATTCCCACATTTGTCTGCCCAATTTGAGCCCCCAGTCTTTGGCAAATTTCCAGTCGAACCAGGCCTGATATATATCGAATCCTTTGGCACTGGCTGTGATTCCGGTTTTCGACAACATAGATTCTTCGCCCCAATATCGCACATCGGCCATGCTTAAATAGGTGGTAAAATGGTCATTTTTCCAGAAGAGATTCAATCGGGTTCGTTGACTCACATAATAGGCTGTTTCTGAGTTTTCATCGGGTAAGCCCTGCACACCATTGTTAATTTCTCCTCTGACTCTATATTCGCCCGAAACTACAAACTGAGCAACCAAACTGCTCGCCATAAGGGCGGAAAAAATTGTGGTTAGTAATATTTTAGTTTTCATTTTTCGATGTTTTTCTTAAAACTTAATATACAAAAAAAAGAGGAACCGACAAGGCTCCCCTTTTATCCATCAAAAAAATTTAATGAATGAAGCAGATCTTCTTATTTTTCTACGGGGTTAGATGCTTTTTCAGCCCATTCGTTCATAGCTCCGTCGTAAACTTTTACTTTGGGGAAACCCAAAATGGTTTTAGCAACTAAGTAAGGTAAACCAGCTCTTACTGAGGTTGTGCAATAGAAAACCACGGTTTTGTCGGGGGTAATTCCGGCTGATTTGAACAACGATTCGATGGTGGCTTTGTCTTTAAGCACTTCCTGCTCGTTCACCATGGATTCCCAGTTCAGGTTTTTAGCGCCTTTAATATGTCCCGGACTTGGATTTTTGGTCGATTTACCAGCAAACTCTTCAGCATCGCGAACGTCGACAATCACTACAGAAGCATCGGTTAAATGACTTGAAACCCAGGCCATATCAACAATTACTTCGCTGTTAACTTTGGGGGTGAAAGTGGCAGCGGTTGCTTTGGAAGGTGCTTTGGTCAATGGAACCTTGGCATTTCTCCATTCTTTCATGTCTTTTTGAAGAAGTTTTACATTGGCAACTCCCAGATATTTGAGTATCCAGTAAACACGTCCGGCATATTTTCCTTTATCACCATCATAAACAATAATCTGATTGGTATTGGAAACTCCCAAAGCAGCAAATATTTTAGCCATATCTTCGGGGGATTTTAGTAGACCTTCGGGTTTACCGTCTTTATACAATGTTTTATGATCGATGTTTACAGAACCTGTAATATGCGAAACATTATAATCGCCCGATGACTGAGCAGAAAGAACAACCGTGTTTTTATCTTTGATTGCAGCCATAAAATCTTTGGCGCTGATGATATCACCCTGAGCAATGCCCATGAAAGATGTGAAAAGAAATGCTATAACTAAAGCACTGATTTTTAATACCTTTTTCATTTTTTAATTTTTATTTTTGTTTATTAATTGATTAATTTTCAAACGATTAGCAACCGCCTTTTTCGCCGCCTGCATGAACCTGTTCCAGGTTTTTATCTTGTTCGCCTGGAAAAGTAAGCTCCCAGTTTTTAAAGCCGCCATCGAGCACTTTAATATTGGTGAAACCCATTTTTTTAAGAGCATCAACTGTTAAAATACTTCTGCTACCCTTCTTGCAAACAATAACCATAGGATCGGTTTTTACGGGAGGATACAAAAACTGGTCTTCCCAGAATTTATCGCTGGCAATATTGAACTCAACCACACCACGGGGAATATTCACCGAGCCGGGAATAAAGCCTGGATTGTACTCATTGGCTTCTCTGATGTCGACAATTAAAATAGCTCCGGTATCGAGCCAGGCGTGTAAATCCTGAACGGTAATTTTTTCAACGGTGGGTTCTACTTCGGCTACCCACTCGTCCACATTTTGATAAACTTTTGTCTTTTGGCCACAGGAAATCATCATAAAGATTCCTACAATTCCTGCTAATAGCCATATAGTTTTCTTATTCATTTTATTATGTTTTTTCTGTTATTATCACTTAATTATTTTCCCCATTGAATGGCGGTGGCATTTTTTGGGTTCACTTCCAAAATAAAACCTTCCACGCCTACTATCTCATCATTCTGAATCCAGGGAGTCATGGTGATGGTATGATAACCAACGGTTCCATCCTGGCATTTTCTCATGACCAAACCGTGTTCAATGGTTTCGCCTTTCATGACTCTGCTAAAGGTTTCTTCGAGCTCTTTTAAAGCTTCGGGCGAGCGCGACAAGCTGTAATGTTTACCTGCCACATCCTCTGGTGAATTGAATTTATACAATTTAGCCCAGGCTTTATTCACTTCCTGATAGGTTCCATTGGCATTGATTTTAAAGTAACCTGCGCCACTTTTCGAAACCACATCGTGGAAAGTTTGCTCGCGTTTTACCCCCAGTTTTTTCTCGGTAGCTTCTAAAGCATCGTCGAGGAATTTGCTACGGTCTTTGGCTGAAAGCAGATTTTCTTTGGTTTTTTGCAAACTATACTCCATAGAGCTAATAATATGGGCTTTGGCTTCTTTTTCGTCCATTTCTTCCCATCCTGTTATCATGGCTTTAATGCTGCTGATGGGTCGGTGACCTGTGGTGGTAAGATAAATATGGGCAATAACGAAAATAATGAGAAAGAAAGCTCCCATGGTATGAATGGCGGCCACCAAATCCAGCGAACCCAACTCAAAGGCCTGGTTCGGATAGTTCAGATACATGTAGGCCAACCCCGAGAAAACCATTACCGGGATTACCAGAATTTTCAGCCCCAGATAAATCATCCTTTGCAAAGGGTTGAATTTATTATAAACCAATTTGTTGGTTGGGTGTTCGGCTCCTTTAAAAATCCCTGTAATATAATATTGTACCTGTTCTCTGATGAGTTTAGTAGAAGGGATATAGTTTCTCCATTCTCCTGTTGTGAAATGCCAGAATATAGCAAAAACAATCAGGATTAGAAAAGCCCAGGCTGCATTGTCGTGGAAATGAACCGCTTCGCGATACCCAAAAAAACTAAAATATCCATGAATTTCGAACCCTGTAATGACTAAAAAAAGTATGAGAAAAGCCTGAGTCCAATGCCAGAATCTTTCAAAGATTTTATAAATATATACTTTCATTGTTTTCTAATTTTATAATTGTTGACTTAAGCTTTTTTGTCGTCGTGAAGACAATTTCTACCCAAAACTATCCTGATTCCGCCATGAACCACCACTCCTATCACTGTAATTGCCAGTAATATCAAGCCCAGATTGTCAATTAAGGCAAAACGGTCGCGGCCGGGCAAATAGAAGTCGCGCAAATTGGCAAGTCTTCCATCTTCACCTGCGGTATGACAATCAATGCATTTCAGCGACATTTCGGCGGGGGAAACCTGGTGGTTTAAAGGCCAGTACATTTCAGTTTCCACAAAATCGTATTGTCCGCTATAGGGCAGATGTAAATAGTTCATACCTGCAATATTAGCGTCGTCCCAGTTATAATCTACCCAATAGGCACTGTCGCCCGATTTTGGAGACCACAGTTTGGGTTGAATAAGCTTTTTATTCACTATATCGTAGGGTTGTTTTCCTCTGTGAACTTTTACAGGCCAAATCTTCGAACAGGCGTTGCTTTCGCAATTGTGGCCTTTATCGGCGTAGGAACCAACCAAAGTATTCATTTGAACCGGAATCGACTTGATGGTATCTGTAATAAGCTGATGGTCGGCCAGACCATTGAACCAGAAATACTCAGGTTTTACATGGCCATTATTAACAAAAGTACCTTTATAGCTCAGGTAGTTTGGATTTCCGTCGGCATCGTCTTCGTGCAAAACATGTCCATCTTCTCCTCTTTTTCCGGCGCTGCTCCAGTCCCAATACATGCGGGTGGCATTGGCTTTGGCATAAATGGGGATATGACAAGTTTGACAAGCCACACGGTAACCATGGTTGTCTAAAATCTCATCGTTGTGGGGGCGGTCGGTATGACACTGCTCGCAGGTTACCCTGTTCTTATTCTCGGAAGAAAGTGCATACACCTTGCCGGTAATCTGGTGATTTACGGTGAGGTGACATTCAATACAACTCATATCTTCGCCTTCGGTGGTCATGTGTACATCCACATCGCGTGGCACGTCCATCATGGCCTGATCCAGGTCGCCGTGTTTCACGTTATTGCCGCCTCCGCCCCAGAAATGGCAAACGCCACAATTGGCGCGGGATGGAGAACCCACACTTTGCGAAATCACGTTCAGGTTGATGCCTTCGACAGGGTATCCGGCTTTGCCATTGGCTTTTTTATACAATCCGCTTTGATCGTGACAGATTAAACAGTCAATATTCTCGGCATTGGTAAAGTCGAACGAGCTATCCTCCCAGCCGTAACCAATATGGCAACGGGTGCAGGTACCTTCGCTGGCACTTACGCCCAGGCAAAAATTGTTTAAAATGTTTCTTTTACCCACCGATACCACTTCTCGATTGTGAAGTTTCTCCTGTCGATCCCAGGTCCAGTGGTTGTTTGCCATGATTTCGGTATGACGCTCAGTATGACAACTCATACATGCGATGGTAACATCCTGAGGTCTTTCGAAATCTTTTTGTAGAATTTCAAATTTTGTGTGGTCTACTACTTTTTTGTCGACTCTGTCGGCCTTTCGTGTGTAGTTCACAAGCTTAATTTCTTTCTCTTGCTTCTCGTTGTTCTGGGTTATAAGGCCAAAAACAATGATTTGAGGAACAATCAGAATTAAAATTACATAGAATATCCGCTTCATCACTTTTTTTTGTTAAATAATTCACAACAAAATTAGAATTACTTCAAAAGTCAATGATACTAAGGTCTAAGGCAATCAACAGCAATTTTATTGAATTTAAATTTGATTAATGCTGATTTATATCAGTTTTATTTATGATGTGATTGTCAAAGATGCCATTACATTCCGCACAATCAATCACATAGAATAATTTAAATGTGTTTTTTCATCAAAATAAGGATAAAAATAGATTATCCGTAAAGGCTGATATCTTTCAAACGGTTGTAGTCAATTATTTCAATGTCCTTATTATTGGTATCAATAATGCCGGAATCTTTAAATTCCTTTAAGATTCGAATTACACTTTCGGCAGAAAGCCCGGTGAGGTCGGCCAAATCGTAACGGGAAATATTAAGTTTAAAAATGCTTGCTTGAAAAATATTCTCCGAAAGGCACATGATGATATCTGCCACCCTTCCGTGCGACTGTTTGCGGGTTAAGCAATAAAATCGTCCGTATATCTGTGCGGTGTTGGCATTGAGCAGGTTGATTATCTGGGCAGCAAATCGGGCATTTTTTCTGATGAGTTGTTTAAAAACATCAACACCAATCAAAGTAGCCACCGAATCGATATAGGGTGACACGCTGTATATAAAGATGTCGTTCCCGTCAAAAATTGATGACAGCGTTACAAAATGATCGTTGGTAACAATTTTTAATATCAGGTCTTTTTGATCGCCTTCTAAGTAAACTTTAGCCAATCCCTTCTTTAGAAAAATAACATGCGACGCAAAAGAACCCTGTTTGGCCATAAGTTCTCCTTTTTTAAAGGTTACATCGCGCATATTGCTCTTGAGCAAAGCAGTCTCATCCTCAGTAAGTAACTCAAAACAATTGACATGCGGCGTTGATACAACACATGTTGGGGCAGAAAAATTATTATTATTATAGTTGTCCATAAGTGGTACAAAAATAACAAAAAAACGTGCTGCGCAGTTAAAATACTGATGCAAATCATTTTTTTTTCCATTTTATGCTTTGATTTTTTAGAGCCGATTACTTGCGTTAGTATCTGTTAATAAAATAACAAGGATTAATTTTGCCCCATAAAAAACAATTAATAATTTATATCTTATGAAAAATTTAATGAAGTTTTCCTTTTTATTGGGAATGATCGCGGTACTATTAGTAAGTTCATGTAAGAAAGATAAACCAGATCCAACGCCTGCAACAGACAGTTTTGGAATTCTGAAAGAATATCTTGTAGATAATAACATGGATGTTACCAATCTTTTGGATGCATGGGTTACCACATCCACTGTAGTTCATGACAATATTGTTGATGGCAATGCTACCAACGATTTCTATGTAATTGACATCAGATCGGCAGCCGATTTCGCAGCTGGTCACATTCCTGGTGCTGTAAACGGCACATTGCCAACTATTTTAACTGCAGCAGCTAATAGCGGCGGAAAAACCATTTTGGTGGCTTGTTATACCGGCCAAACAGCAGGACACGCTGTTGCAGCTCTTCGTTTAAGCGGTTATCCAACTGCAAAAATTTTAAAATGGGGTATGTGCAGCTGGAATGCAGCTACAGCAGCCACATGGCCAACCAAAGTTGGAAATGTTGCCGTAGGGAATGCCAACTGGACAGCTGCCCCCGGAAACCTTGCAGGTGATATGGAATATGCCGCTCCTACTTTTACAACTACCTCTACCGATGGTGCCGGTATACTTGCCGAGAGAGTTCAGGTTATGTTAACTGGTGGTATGAACAGTATTACCAACGCCGATGTGCTAGCAACTCCTTCCAACTATTTTATCAATAATTTCTGGGCAGCAGCCGATGTAACAACCTATGGACATATCAGTGGTGCTCACCGCATCAATCCTTTAACCCTTGCTGGTGGCGAATACAAAAAACTAAACCCAAATGCTACTGTGGTTTCTTACTGCTGGACCGGCCAAACTTCTTCCATCTTGTCTGCTTACTTAAAAGTAATTGGATACGATGCAAAAAGTATCCTGTTTGGAGCCAATGGAATGATTCACGATGCTTTACAAGCCAACAAATGGACAGAAGCCGAAATCAAAAACTTTGATTTAGAATCCAAATAAGAACATAAAAGTCTGTTGGGGAGCAAAATGCTCCCCAATTTTTTGCTTATTAACTAAAAAAAACGAGTGATGAAAAAAATATTATTGAGTATTATAATTTCCCTTCTACTCATCCCATCCATTTCTATGGCACAAGGTTGTATGGGTGGTGGCGATAAAGACGGTGTTCAGGTGGTTGGATATATTCAACCTCAATATGAATATCAGTTTCTGGGTGATGACGTGGCTCCCTTGCACGGCTTAAAATCCAACAACAGTTTCTACTTCAACAGAGCCCGTATTGGTGTGGTTGGAAATATACCTTACGATTTCTCTTACTATGTATTGGCTGAACTTAGCCCATCAAAAAAAGGACCTTATATCTTAGATGCTTTTATCTCTTACAAGCGTTATGACCCTTATTTGAATATTTCTGTGGGACAGTTTAAAGCCCCCTTCGGTTTGGAACTTTCCACTCCTTGCCAGTCATTACATACTGTTGACCGTTCCATGGTGGTTAACGAGTTGGCCAGTCCTTTCCGCGATTTAGGCCTCATGCTCTTTGGTAGCACCGGCGAATTGTTCGGAAGAAAAGACTTAATCGCCTATAAATTCACCATCACCAACGGTACCGGCATGAATATGATGGATGCAGATAAATACAAAGACTATCTGGGTCGCATCATCATTTCGCCCCTCGAATGGATTCATTTGGGTGCCAGCTATAAAACCGGCAAGGCTGTTTCTCCGGTTGCCGACACATTAACCGATACCAGATCGCGGTGGGGTGTTGACCTTGCAGTAGAAAAACTCAACTTCACGCTTCAAGCTGAATATATCAGCGGAACCGACAAAGGTACTTCTTTAGTTGGTGGCGGATGCGGTGGCACTCCTACTCCTGTTCTTGGCGACTTTAAGAAAAACGGATACATGGCTCAGTTGCTTTATATGACCAAATGGGGAATTCAACCCGTGGTTAAATTTGAAAGCTATGATCCCAATAGTGCCAACGATACCGATGTCACAAAATTTGACAAACAACAAGACTGGACCTTTGGTTTCAACTACTTCTTTAACGAATCGACCAGATTACAGGTGAACTATGTGTACAGAAGCGAACAAAGTGGAGACACAGACGCAACCTATCATGAAAAAGCCAACGACTTTTTGGTAATGCAAGTACAAGTACAGTTTTAATAGTGAATAGAGTTATTATTTATTGATAACTTGATTAATTGTTGATTATAAGAAGCTGTCCTGTAATGATTTTTAAGGATGGCTTCTTTTTTTCACACTCAGGCTGATGATCGGCAGCCAACATAATAAAAACAGAAAATTAGGAAGGGGCTGCACAAATTAATGGGTTTAACTTCAAAACAGCCGCGATCACCTGTTGAGAATCATTTACAAGCAGCTCCTTTTTTATTCCCCCCGATACATTTGCAGATTTTTAAGATTATTTCCATCTATATGACCCCAAAATTGGTCTATTTTTGCTCAAAATAAATACAAAAAAACTATGGCTCAAATAACATTAAAAGGCAACCCCATCCAAACCATTGGAGAACTGCCCGAAGTAGGCACAGCTGCCCCCGATTTTAAATTGGTAAAAAGCGATTTAAGCGAGAAAACCTTAGCCGATTATAAAGGCGTAAAATTGGTTTTAAATATTTTCCCAAGCCTCGACACAGGCACTTGTGCTGCATCGGTTCGCAGGTTCAATGCCGAAGCCGGAAAACTTGAAAACACAAAAGTATTGTGTATTTCCAAAGACCTGCCTTTTGCCCAATCACGTTTTTGTGGTGCCGAAGGTTTGGCTAATGTTGAAACTTTGTCCGATTTCAGATACGGTACTTTTGCCAAGGACTATGGCGTAGAAATTACCACCGGACCTTTAGCTGCTTTGGAAAGCCGTGCCATCGTTATTATTGACGAAGCAGGTAAAGTAACCTATACCCAACAGATTCCGGAAATCGTTGACGAACCCGACTACGACAAAGCTTTAGCTGCTCTTTAATAACAGCTTCAAACAATATTAAAAAACGCAGTGGTCTCCATTGCGTTTTTTTTTGTTCGTTGTTCGTCGTTCTTTTGTTCGTTGTTCATTCTCCGGACACTGAGCGATGGTTGCTGAGCGTAGTCGAAGTAAGTCGAAGTGTTCGATGGTGGAACGCGGATGACACGGATTTGGCGGATACTCGCG
>DYSN01000041.1:0-2467 GCA_020718205.1 Draconibacterium orientale | reverse complement strand
AATCTGTGGATTCAGTTTTCTTTTTTTGTCCACGGATTCTCGCTGATTATCACGCCTGCCTGGCGGCAGACAGGGATTCTTCTGGTAATCCTGACATTGGATTGAGGATTGACGCTTGCTCCGCTTCGCTGGCTGGACACTGATGACACGAATTTGGCGGATACTCGCGGATTTAATCGGTGTTAATCTGTGTAATCTGTGGATTCAGTTTTTTTGTCAGCGGATTCTCACAGATTTACTCGCCTGCCTGGCGTATATCAGGAAAAGAGCTCGCGAATATCTTCTGTTTTAAGGCTTTTAATAATATTCTGATCGTTTTGAATGATATCGCTGGCTATTTTCATTTTCTTGCGCTGCAGATTGATAATTTTATCTTCGATGGTATTGGTGCAAATCATGCGGTAGGCTATCACTTTTTTATCCTGGCCTATTCTGTGCGACCTATCGATGGCCTGAGCTTCAACGGCTGGATTCCACCAGGGATCTACCAGAATTACATAATCGGCCGAAGTAAGATTCAAACCCGTACCGCCCGCTTTCAAACTAACCAAAAACACCCTTATCAGTTCACTCTCCTGAAAATGCTCCACACTTTCCTTTCGCTGCCGGGGAGATGATTGTCCATCTAAATATTCAAAGGGAATATGATGCTTAACGAGCTCCGACCTGATTAAATGAAGCATGGAAACAAATTGAGAGAATATAAGGAGCTTATGATTGGCGGTTTTTTCCAGAATGAGCCGCAGAAGCTCTTTAATTTTGGCCGACTGACCTGTGGTAACCGATTGTTGTTTCAGCAATAGCGGCGAATCGCAGATTTGGCGCAACCGGAGCAATCCTTCCAAAATATAAAGCTTCGATTTCTCAATTCCTTCGTCTTCTATTTTATCCAATATTTTATCGCGATATTCATTGCGATAAGCCTCATATACTTTCCGTTGCTCGGGTTCCATTTCGCAATAAATTACTTCTTCGGTTTTATCAGGCAACTCTTTAGCTACCAGCTCTTTGGTTCTGCGCAAAATAAACGGCTTCGACAATTTTGCCAACTCTTGTCCCACCACTTCATCGCCTTCTTTATCTATTTTATTGCTATAATCTTCCTTAAAATGTTTTATGTCGCCAAAAAATCCCGGATTCGCAAAATTCATTTGGGCATATAAATCGAAGGTTGAGTTTTCGATGGGCGTTCCGGTGATGGCAAATCTATTGCGGGCATTGAGCAAAACAGCCGCCTTATAGCGATTGGATCCGGGGTTTTTAATAGCCTGCGATTCGTCGAGAATGGCATAGCTAAACTGATAATCCTTCAAAAGCTCTATATCGCGGTTCAATACGCCATAGGTAGTTATTATCATATGATAATTATTGAACTCCCGGGTAGATTTTACTCTGTCGTTGCCATGATAGAACAGCACCTTGAGCGAAGGGGCAAATTTGGCTACTTCGTTTTCCCAATTGAAAAGAAGGGTAGTTGGAACCACAACTAAGGCCGCCGGACTTGTTTTTTGAAGCTTCAATTTAAGAAAAGCCAATATCTGTAGGGTTTTTCCCAGACCCATGTCATCGGCAAGAATTCCGCCCCATTTTAGCCCATCTAAAAAACTCAACCACTGCAAACCTTCTTTCTGATAATCTCTCAATTGGGCTTTAATGCCTTTGGGAACCTGCACATCTGCTATTTCGCCCACTGTTTTAAGGCGTTGTCGTTTGTCAGCTATCTCCCTCAGCACCTGCTCGTTGTCTATATTTTCGTACAATTGGTCTATAATATTGAACCTGAGCTTTGAGATTTGCAGCTTTTCATCTTTCAGCCGGGCATTTCTAAAATACTTCTGAAACTTTTCGAGCCATTCTTCGGGCAAAACTCCCACAGTGCCATTATGGAGCTGAATATAAAGCTGTTGATTCATTACCGCCTTTTTTAAATCGGCAATTTTAATCCGGTAATCGCCAAATTTTACCTGAATGTCCAATTCAAACCAATCCTGCCCCGATTTTATTTGGGTGGTAACCGATGCCTTAAAGGGCGAATAGCGGAATTTTTTAAGCTCCCCTAAGCCAAAAACCTTAACGTTCTTTTTCTGCAATTGCTCATAAAACCCATAGAACCACATATCCTGCATAAGATTGTCGAGCGGAAGATAGAAGAAGCGGTTGTTTTTTTGCTTATCGAATTCCGGATGCAGACTGGCAAGAAACTCAATAAAATTTGTTTCGTAGTCATCGTCTCTTATGTATTGCACCAATTCGTTATCCTGCATTTCAATTTTATTTCCACGGTTAAAAAGCAGCACCGAATGACCGTTGGAATAGACCACCATGGGATCGAAGCGCAAAAAATCATTTTCTTCGCCAATATAGAGCTGCAATTCTTCTGCGGTGAGAATATGGTCCTGTTTGGGAGCTACCTCGTTGGCCACATCAATATTAAATTGTTGCGAAAGCGGCTCAATCAGCTCATTGA
>DYSN01000326.1 GCA_020718205.1 Draconibacterium orientale | reverse complement strand
TCTCGGCGTATTACTACCTGCGGGTCGTGGTCAACATGTACATGCGCGAAGGCGACCCAACCATCAAGCGCGAACCCTGGCTGGACATTACCACCGCCGTCACAGCCATTGTTACGGTTGCGCTGAGTTTTGTCCCGCAGTGGATGTTCTTGCTGGCGAGCAGCGCGGTGTTGAAATAGGCTTTGTTCAAACAAAGACCCCAAGTTTTTGAAAACCTGGGGTCTTTGTTTTATCTATTTTTTCAACTCAAATAAGTAGGGGAAGCCCAGCTTGTCTGATATTTTTTGCGTCAAAATGGGAATTACGAGCGCAAACGTCACCCCAACCAGTATGTGAATAATCCAATTTTGAATGTTGAATACAAGCAAAAGTACCATGCGGATACCCACTCCCGCCAGCATGTGAACAAGATAAATTTGCAGAGAATATGCGCCAAGTGTCTGTAAAAATTGCGCTACATTTCGTTTGGACAGGTACTGCGCCAACGCAGTGCAGGCGATAATGCCAAGGATGGATAAATACAGATAATAAAAAGGATGTGATCTGCCTGCCAGCCGCATGGGTTCAACCAAATTCTCGAAAATAAAATACCCGGAACCGATCAACGCGGCGAGCAGCAGGATAACAACCCAAATGGGAATATTCAATTTTTCCGCTTCCACAAAGCGCTTTCTAAATATAATTCCACTTGTAAAAAAAATCAGGTGAATGGAATAACTGCCAAGCGCCATCATATTAATGGGAATTGGATAAAAGTATAAAACGATCGCCGTAATCAGCATCAATGGCGTGGCATATTTCCCAAGTTTATTGAATATCGCGTACGTGACATACATAAGCAGCAGCGCATAGAGAAACCAAAATTGTCCCCATGGACGATATATGACCGCCAGCAAATCAGAGATGGTTGCGCCCTTTTGAGTATGATCTGAAAATATTACCTCAACGCTAACCTGTAATATTGACCAGATAATATAAGGGTAGGCAATGCGCGAGAACTTATCCAGCAGGTAAACTTTGGCTCCACGTTTGCGAAAACTATTTTCTACAAATAGACCAGAGAGAAAAAAGAAAAACGGCATGTGAAAGCCGTATATGATGCTGTCAGAAAGCGCGAAGAAATGTTCCGGAACTTTGATGCCCCCATGATAGGCGCTGCTCAGCAGGTGCCCATAAATCATTAGGATGATCCCGATCCCTTTTCCGTAATCGACCCAGTTTGCGCGAGTGTTCATAAGTATTCCCTGTTGTAAGATTTTTACAACAAATAAACCAAATTATTTGTAATTAGAAAAAATGTCCCAAAAATTGCCATCAAATGCTTTAATGATTCGAAATAAACTTGGCTCATTGGGAATTGCCGTGATAGACCAGCATATCTGGCGGTGCGGCGTAA
>DYSN01000325.1 GCA_020718205.1 Draconibacterium orientale | reverse complement strand
TGGAGGAGAAATCCCTATTAAAATATTACAGATTTCTCAATCGCCTCACAAGCTCAACCCCAGCAAAAAACACCAAAAAAAAGCTGCCCCAATATGAGGCAGCTTTTTTTATTTAGAATGTGGTATAACTAAAAGCTATTATCATTAAAAATCATGGCAGGCTTTTTATCACCAGATTTTTCAACAAAACTGCTTGAAGAAGAGTATAAATAGACGTTTACAGGAACCAGATTATAGGTTCCACCCGAAACATTTATCTCTAAAACTCTCCAGGTATTTCCTGTTCCGGCTGAGAAAGCAGGGGCGGTAAAAGAAGAAACCAATCCACTATAATCATAAACTTCTACTCGGGTTGGCGAAGTATAGATTCCACTTCCGCCATCAGAACTCTGGTCAGAAAAATTGAAGATAGAAAATCTGTACAAACCTTCGTGAAAAGTCTCAATGGTGGTTGTTTCCGGACCATAACTGTAGGTATCGTCAACATCGAGATTTACATCGCCACCATCGGGAACAGGATCGCTGTAATACATATGGAATCTGTTGCCATCGGCCATGGGGCCCGTTAAATGAGAGTCGAGGTCATAAGGATTTTCTCCCCAGGTTAATATCATTCTGAGGCTTCCCTCCGATACGGTTTGAACCAAAATTACCTGTGGAAAATCGAAGTAACCTTCAAAAACCTGAATATTCTCAATAACTCTGGTGGTGAAACCATCGGCACGAATAACCATGATGAAATAGCCAAAAGCCAGTCCTTCAAAATTAAAATAGCCATACGCGTCGGTAAAAAATACGAAATCGGCGTTGGCCAAAGTAGTATCAACGGTAATTCCGCCCGCCGATTTTGCGCCGGTAAATGTCAATGCAATTTGAGCATTGGCAAGACCCGAACCAGTCTGACTGTCGATAATAACCCCACTGGCAATAGTACCACCCACAAGCGTGGCGTTTTTAGTTTGATCGGAAGAAATGCTAACTGCTTCTTCAAATTCAACATAACCAGGCGACACAACAGAAAGTGTATAGGAACCCTCGGCAATACCAGTGATAGAATACTTTCCGGCAGTGCTAATGGTAGCAGAATAGCTTACTGTAGTCCCCGACAACAAATTAACAGTTCCCTCACCAACCACACGTTCGCTCAGGTTTTTGATGTCTCCACTCAGTGAATAGGTTTTTGTTTCTTCATCCTTTTTGCACGAAACTGCAAAAACAGCAAAAGCCAACAATACAAATAGAAAATTTTTCATAAGGCGTTATTTTTGATTAATAATATTGATGGCTCAAATTTACTCATTATATACATCCCACAAACAAATAAAAGCCCAAAGAAATCAGCCATTTCAATAAACCACCTATATTATGCCGATGATTTTGAAATTGATGAAGAAGAA
>DYSN01000040.1:13766-29926 GCA_020718205.1 Draconibacterium orientale | reverse complement strand
ATATCCGTAATATCTTTGCATATATATGAAAAGGAGGGTATTCAATACAAAAGGTTATCAAAAAAAATAGATTCAATTTCATATTTCACTGTGACAGCATCCTATATCACTATTTTTATTTATCTAATTTTTTATTTCAAATAATTTTAGCCAAGAGAAAATTTTATCTAATTGTAATAAGAAAAATATTACAGACTTATAATCTTCTCCATTGGATCCTTAAAATGGTTGTTAAAATTTCTACTGCTAATTCAAAGTATGACATTAAAAATCTTTTTATCTAAAATTTTTTAAGAAAGGTGGGGTTTATTATTGCCACTTAGGTTAAAATTGATTAGCATTGCTGAGCAAATGATAAAACAAATTACATCTGAGAATACTTTCCGGCGGTTTTCCATTACCGATAAATTAGTGATTGCTTCACTGGCGCTGAGTATTATCACCATTTTTATTGTTGTTTCCTATTCGTTTACCAACGCCAAAAAAGCTATTCTCAACCGTACTTTTAATCAGCTCACCTCGGTTAGGGTGATTCGGGCCAACCTTTTAGATAAGTTCTTTTTCAATTGTGTGAAAGAGATACAAATGACCCGCGCATCGAGCGATATCATTGAAATTGCAGAAAAGCTAAATCTATATAGCGAAGCTGGTGGAAAATGCAATGATGAAGGAATTTTTGTAAACCACAGGCCATTTATAAAGGAAATTCAGGAAAATTTTTATCACCGTATTTATATTATCGGTAAAAACAATCAATCGTGTTTGCTCAAGAATGCAGATTCAAAACAGCTTTCTATCGTAGATACCTACGAAAACAACCATCAGATTTTTATAACTTCCGATATCATCATCACCGATTTAAGCATGTAGCTTGATTCTTCGCACCCCATCATGACCATTGCTGCCCCTATCAATAATCATGAAGGCTTGAATCTGGGCATGATGTTTTTTCGAAATTTCATCCAGCTATATCGACTCCATTATGCTGGAGAAAGAGCCATCCAATGGGTTGGGAATTTCGGGAGAATCCTATTTGGTTGGACAAGACCATTTTATGCGAAGCTCATCGCGCTTTGAGTATCCTTCCATGCTCACCACTAAGGTAAATACGCAGTCGGTGGAGCTGGCTCTTCAGGGAAAAGAAGGAACAGCGGTTATTGACGATTACAGGGGAATCAAAGTATTGAGTTCCTTTGGCAAGCTCGGTATTCCATATTTTAATTGGGTTATTATCAGTGAAATAGATTATAAGGAAGCAACCATTCCGATCTACCGAATTCGCAACGAGATTATTTTTATCAGCATTTTTATCTTTTTGCTGGTGCCGGTGGTTATCATCATCTTGTCGCGAAGAATCACTTTCCCCATTCAAAAACTCAATCAGGCTGCCAAAGAAATTGGTGCGGGAAATATGAATGTGGTGTTGAAGACCAATCTGAGCGACGAGATAGGCGAGCTTACCGAGTCGTTCAACAAGATGACCCAGGAGCTCAAAGCCGAAAGAGCCAAAAGCCCTGGTTCACTCATCGATGGGCAAGAATCTGAACGTCAGCGGCTTTCGCGGGAACTGCACGACAGCCTGGGGCAATCATTAATAGGATTAAAACTGAAATACGAATACTGCTTTAATCACTCGTCGGACTTTGCCATAAAGCACGAGAAATTTGGCGAGCTGGCAGCCCTTTTCGACAGCACCATTGAAGAAACCCGCAGAATTTCCAATAACCTGATGCCCGCGGCACTCAAGGAGTTTTGCTTGTTTTCCGCCTTGCGAAATTTATGCAACCAAATGGCAGAAACCACTCAAAAACGAATTATTTTCAATACATCGGGAAAAGACCAGGATTTGCCAGCCAAAGTAAAAACCTATATGTTTCGTATTGCTCAGGAAACCATCACCAATACCTTGAAACATGCACAGGCTCATAGCATTGTGCTCGATATCGAAGTAAAATCCGATGCGTTAAAATTCCGATACGAAGACGATGGTGTTGGGTTCGACAAGGAATTGGCCAGCAAAGGAAATACCAGTGGGCTGAAAAATATGAACGACAGGGTTCGATTGCTATCAGGTTCCATACAGCTGGATTCAAATGAAGGCCAGGGCACAAAAATTCTCATCCAGATTCCCTTAAATCAATCTGTCCATGAATAGAATATAAGTGATGCCGGTAGACGATCATCAGCTGGTTCGCGACGGCATAAAATCGTTGATTTCCGATAGTTTTGGTATCGAAGTGGTAGCCGAAGCTTCCAATGCTGCCGAATTTTGTAAAATTCTGAACCTGCAAATTCCCGTTGTGGTTTTAATGGACATTTCGTTGCCCAATATGTCGGGGATAGAAATTACCAAAGTGTTCAAACGCGATTTCCCGAAGATTAAAATATTGATGCTATCCATGTACACCTCCGAAGATTTTATTTTCAATGCCATAAAGGCGGGGTTGATGGCTATTTACCCAAAAATACCACCCGCGATGAGTTGGTTTTGGCCATAACTGAAGTTAACGATGGACGGGAATATTTTAGTAAATCAATTTTATCGGTCATTCTAAAAAGCTATGTGAACAGCGCCAAATACAGAAATACCAATACCGACGAAAAGATGAACATGCTCACCCCGCGTGAAACCGAAATATTGCGAATGGTGGTGGAGGGGATGAATAACCGCCAAATTGCCGATCAGCTTTTTATAAGTGTACGAACCGTAGAGACTCACAAGACTGCCATTCTCAAAAAATTAGACCTGAGCAGCACCGTGGAACCGGTAAAATTTGCCCTGAAAAACAAGATTATCGAGCTCTAACCTGAGCCATTTTCCCCTGCATACGTGGTTCACGTAGATTATTATACGAAACCACACAATTGTTAGATTTAGCCCACTGGCTCAACTTTGCTTGAAATATTTTAAATTTTTAAGCAATGAGAAAAAGTAAATTTTTTTGGATTCTAATGTTGGTAGCGACCTTATCGGACGCCAACCTATGTCAGGCTCAGGAGAAGGTCGTAGCCGACGAAAATCCCTTTAGTGTTGGAGTAGATAACATGAGCCGTTATGTTTGGAGCGGTACAGATTTTGGAGCATCTCCAAGTATTCAACCCGCAGTAAGTGTGAGCAAATGGGGGTTGACATTGGATGCCCGGGGTGACTATGCCACCAACATGCGCGGCATTCAGGAAGCCGACCTTTACCTGAGCTATTCCATTAAAGATATGATTAGCATCACCGTTACCGATTATTTCTTCCCCGACGAAATCAATGGTTATAAGTACTTTAACTACGATGGCGATCAGACCGGACACGTATTCGAAGGCTCACTTTCGTTTAACGGAACCGAGAAACTTCCACTAACCTTGCTACTAGCTACCAATTTTTATGGAGCCGATGCCCGCAGAATTAACGAAGATGAAACCACCGGCAAAATTCAATACAGTACCTATGCCGAACCGGGTTATGCTTTCATGCATTTCGAAGCTTTTATGGGTTTCAATCTCACAACACCCGATGACGGGCAATATCCTGAGTACATTTTTATTGCTTATCAAATGATGTTTGCCATCATTACTCCTGCGCTTATTACCGGTGCTTTTGTAAACCATGTAACATTTAAAGCTTACCTTATATTTTTAGTCGCCTGGCAACTATTGGTTTATTATCCTTTTGTGCACATGGTATGGGGTGGCGGATTATTGGCCCAATGGGGTGTTCTTGACTTTGCCGGGGGTATAGTAGTTCACGCAACCGCAGGTTTTGCGGCTTTGGCTTCTGTTTTTTATGTTGGAAAACGCAGAGATACTCAATCTGCACCCAATAGTATTCCTTTGGTAGCCATTGGAACAGGTTTACTTTGGTTTGGCTGGTATGGTTTCAACGCCGGTAGCGAGCTCAAAGTTGATGCTATTACTACCACAGCCTTCTTTTTTATCCCCCGAAAAGCATTTTTGCCACAATAAATCTTAATTCTTTGTAGTTTAGCACAAAAAAAATCCATGTTCATTCTTTTTGGTTTAGACGATGCCGGGCCACAGATTACAGTAAGTAAACAACAAAAACATTGTTACCACTGCAACAATACCAATTACTGGCATTTAGCCAAACATGAAACCAGGATTTCTCTTTTCTTTTTACCCATTCTTCCCATCAAAACACGCTACTATTTTTTATGTCCCATTTGTAATCACGGCGATGAGATATCGTCAGATGAATACCAACGCCAAATAAATCTTTAGTCAAAATCTTTTAATCTATCCCTAAATGAGTAGTAGACGTTCATTTTTAAAAAGCAGTGCTTTCATTTCAACCGGAGCTTTATTGGGTTCCTGGGCTTCTGGTCCACAGGAGAAAATTCAAAAACCACTCGAAAAAAATCAATCTAAGAGCTTCTTTATCAGTACCTGGGAGCATGGGCTTGATGCCAATGCCGAAGCGGTGAGAGTACTTGCGGCCGGAGGTTCGGTGCTCGATGCAGTAGAAAAAGGCGTTGGAGTTTCAGAGTCTGACCCACTCATCTCTACAGTAGGTTATGGCGGAAGTCCCGATCGCGATGGTTTTGTTACCCTCGATGCCTGTATCATGGATTCCAAAGGCAATGCCGGATCGGTTTGTTTTATCGAAGGATTTGAGCATCCCATCAGTATAGCCCGAAAGGTGATGGAAGTAACTCCACATGTGATTCTGGCGGGCGATGGGGCAGCTCAATTTGCTCGTGAACAGGGTTTTCCGGAGAAGGATATGTTAACCCCCCAAGCCAAAAAAGACTGGGAAGAATGGAATAAGGAATCGAAATATAAACCTGTAATCAACATCGAAAACCACGATACCATTGGAATGCTGGGCTTTCATCAGGGCGAAATTGTGGGTGCCTGTACCACCAGCGGAATGGCTTATAAAATGCATGGAAGAGTAGGGGACAGCCCTATTATTGGCGCAGGACTTTATATTGATGGAGAAGTGGGCGGTTGCACTTGCAGCGGACTTGGGGAATATGTGCTCAAATCGCTCACCAGTTTTTTAGTGGTTGAGTTCATGCGGCAGGGAATGACACCTTCGGCATCGTGCAAAATGGCTCTCGAACGTATTAAAACCAAATATCTCGATACCACTCCCGGTTTGGAATTTCAGGTTGCGCTGATTGCTGTGAATATTAACGGAGAACTTGCCGGATATTCAATTTATCCCGGATTCAATTATGCTGTAGCTCAAAATGGTATGAATGTTTTGGTCGATGCGCCTTATTTGATTTGGAAAGATAAAAACGATTAATTATGAAGTACTTAAATTTCATTGGTTTATTGGGGACATTAGCACTCCTAAGCTGTAATTTTGAAAACAAAGCCCATATTGAAACGCCTTTAATTCCGCGGCCTCATGGCATTTTTCCCATGGCATCTTCGTTTCATTTAAATGAAAAAACCATCATTCTGCTCGAAAATAACGACGAGCGATTGGTGAATCTGGCCAACCGCCTGAAAATACAACTGGATTCCACAGCGCATACCAATCTGAAAATAGCCCAGTTGAGCGAAGCCGAAGGAATGAAAAACATTATTCTTCTTTCCGCTTATAATGCTTCGGAACGATTGGAAAAAGGCGGATATCATATAGAAGTTGATAAGGACAAAGTGGTGGTACAAGGTCAGGAATTCGATGGAATAGCGAATGGTATATCCACCCTTCAACAAATTATTCTCCTTCAGCAAATCAATGGCCCAAACCCCGAAATTGTGTTTCCCGATGTGCAAATGTGGGACGAGCCAGTTTTTAAATACAGAGGAATGCATCTCGATGTTGGAAGACATTTCTTTCCGGTTTCTTTCATTAAAAAGTATCTGGATATCATGGCTTTATACAAATTCAACTATTTTCATTGGCATCTCACAGAAGACCAGGGATGGAGAATAGAAATTAAAGCGTTTCCCCGTCTTACAGAAATAGGAGCCTGGCGCGTGGACGAGAATGGCCAGAAATACGGCGGATTTTATACCCGGGACGAAGTTCGCGAAGTGGTAGAATATGCAAAAAATCTGAATATTACCGTAATTCCCGAAATTGAAATGCCCGGCCACAGCAACGCAGCCATTGCAGCCTATCCAAACCTGTCATGCACAGGCAAACAAATAGAAGTTCCGGATAACTGGGGGGTGATGGACGATGTTTTTTGCGCCGGAAACGAAGAGACTTATGCCTTTCTCGAAACTGTTCTGTTTGAAGTTATTGAACTGTTTCCTGCCGAATATATGCATATTGGCGGCGATGAATGCCCCAAAACCCGTTGGGAAAAATGCATTAAATGCCAGAATAAAATGAAAACTGAAGGACTGGAGAACGAGCACCAGCTTCAAAGCTATTTCATCACAAGAATGGAAAAATACCTCAATGCCCACGGGAAAAAACTCATTGGATGGGATGAAATTCTCGAAGGCGGTCTGGCCCCCGAAGCCACAGTGATGTCGTGGCGCGGTGTTCAGGGGGGAATAGAAGCTGCTCAACAGGAGCATGATGTCATTATGACTCCAACGGACTATTGCTACTTCGATTACTATCAGGGTGAGCCTGCTTTTGAACCCAAGGCCATTGGTGGATATCTTCCAATAAGCAAAGTCTACGCCTTTAAACCCATTCCCGATGTGCTCAACGAAGAGCAAAAAGCTTTTATCATGGGCGGACAAGGCAATATGTGGACCGAATATATGGCCACCACAGATCACGTGGAATATATGTTGTTGCCGCGTATGCTGGCACTTTCCGAAGCCCTTTGGACCAGGGAATCGAAAAAGGATTTCGACGATTTTAACGAGCGTCTGCAAAGCCATAAAAAACTCCTTAAACTATTGGGCTACAATTATTCCGAAGGAAGTTTCCGGGTAAAAGCCGAGATCAGTTTCGATACTGCAAAAAACGAAAATACAGTGGTTTTGAAATCGGAGCAGTTTAAGCCTGAAATCCGTTACACCGAAAGCCCGGCAGTTTTTCCCGACAGTGCCCGTATTTATAAAAATCCTTTAAGCCCCAAAAACAGCTGCACCATTACAGCGGGTGTTTTTGTTGATGGCAAATTGCAGCGGGAAGCCACTCAATTTGAATATGTTCAGCATTTAGGTCTGGGTAAGGAACTCAAACTTCTGAAAAAATCGAGCTGGCGATACGGTGGAGAAACCAATGTCGGTTTGATAGACGGAATCAGGGGAAGCGACAATTTCAGAGATGGACGTTGGGCTGGTTTCGATGGAAAAGACATTTTAGCCGAAATTGAATTTAAAACCCCAACCGATGTCAATGGATTGGAATTTAATTATATTCATCATCAGGGAGCCTGGATTTTACCCCCAAAATCGGTAACTGTATTTGCGAGAAAGGCAAATGGAAATTACGAGCAAATCAGTACATTAGACCTGAAAGAACTATTGGAAAAGAAAGACATTGTGAAAGGGATGGTATCGGTTGAATGTCATGCAGAGCAAATAGTAGCCCTGAAAATCCATATAGAGAACTATAAAACTTTGCCAGCGTGGCACGAGTATGCCGGTGAAGAATCCTGGCTGTTTGCCGATGAACTGGTTGTTAAATAGCCAACATACATTTTTTGGAAAGAGATAGGAATGATAGGTCAAACTTTTGTTAAGCGTATACAACTTAAACATTAATTGCTAACTTTGTTGCTCAAGTTTGTAAGTAGAAACTAAAAACGACAAATAATATGGAAAATAATTTAATTCAAAAATCTAAAAAAGCCATGAGTAAGGTAATGAAAGTCACCATTATTGTGTTCATTATTATTTTAATTGGTGTATTCTCGTTTCTCTATTGGGGAGTTTATGAACGTGGGTTAATGGCTGGAAAGGTTTTGAGAATTGCTGAGAAAGGAGTAGTTTTTAAAACCTACGAAGGAAAGCTCAACCTCGACACATTTGGTGCTTTGAAAGATTCGAGCCCCATTGCCGAATCCTTCGATTTCTCTGTGGAACGCAACAATGCAGAAGTCATTAAGCAACTTCAGGAAGCGGCCCTCACCGGCGAACGCGTGAACCTTCACTTTGTGAAGCGTTATACCATCTTCTCATGGCGCGGCGATACCCGTTATTATGCCACCAAAGTGGAGCGACTGGGGAAATAAACTCAGTCATGATAAGATTATAATCCGGCGGTTTTTTTAATTTAAACCGCCGTTTTTGTCTCTATCTGTTTCCAAGTGAAAATGTTCTGACATGAATGCCGGGTGTATTCTTATGGCGGACCATTTTACCCCCAACCTATCCAATCCAATCAATCAGCAAGTATAAAATAACCGATTTGGGTTATTATTTGTACCCAATCAACTGTTCCGCAATCGATTCCGACAAGAAAATTATCAACACAAACGATTGAAAATCACGATTTAGTTTTACTTTAGTGTTTTCATAATGAAAAGTATTAATTTTGATTAAAGCAAAAAATAGACCTAACTAATTATAAATCAAACTAATTAAACATGAATCATCTACAGAGCATCCGCCTTTTGGAGAAAAGCTTCTTAGAATTATACCCCGAAAGTTCTTTAGCACCTCTCCATCAATTTATTGGGGAACTGGAGCAGTTGAAACCTCAGGTTCCTGCATGCGAAAATAAGGATTGGTACAAAGATGCCATCGTCTACAGTCTCTATGTTGACTTGTTTAATAAAGATTTTGCCGGATTAACCGAAAAATTAGATCATCTTTCGCAATTGGGTGTTACTTGTTTATGGCTCTTGCCCATCCTCGATTCGCCCATGAAAGATGCCGGATTCGATATTAAGGATTATCGAAAAATCCGCTCCGAACTATTCAGCCTGCCCGATACATCGAGCCCCGCTGAAGAACAAAAACGTTTCAGAGATTTTCTCGACCATGCCCACCAAAAAGACATAAAAGTGATTTTCGACATTGCCATGAACCACACATCCATGGAGCATCCCTGGTTTTTGGAGAGCCGCAAAGGCCTTGATAATCCTTTCCGCGATTACTATATCTGGAATAAAGACACCGAAAAATATAAGGAAGCACGATTGCTTTTCAAAGGTATGTGCCCCAGCAACTGGGAAAAAGATGGCGATTGCTATTTTTTCCATCGGTTCTTTGAATTTCAACCCGATTTGAACTATCGCAACCCGCAGGTTCTCATCGAAATGAGTCGAAATCTGGCTTTCTGGCTCAGTCAGGGAGTCGATGGTTTCCGTGCCGATGCCATTCCCTATATCTGGAAAGAGGAGGGCACCATCTGCGAAAATCTTCCAAAAACCCACACCGTTGTCAGGTTTTTTAGAGCCGTTACCGAATTTCTTCGTCCCGGAACCCTCATGCTGGCCGAAGCTTGCCAAAAACCCAACGATGTGGTGGCCTACCTAAAAACCGGCGACGAATGCAATGCTGCATACCATTTTCCGCTCATGCCGCAAATGTTCAAAGCCATCAGCATGGAAAGCGCCGAACCCGTTAAAAAGACGCTAAGTACCGAGGTAACCCCCGAAATTCCCGCCGATAGCCAATGGTTCACTTTCCTTCGCTGTCACGACGAGCTTAGCCTGGAGTTGGTTTATGTGAACGAGCAAGACCGTGCCTATATTCACCAAAACTATTGCCACCAACCCCAATGGGATTTCCGCGTGGGTGAAGGCATTTCTGCCCGTTTGTCGGAGCTTTTTAAAAAAGACGTTAAAAAAATAAAATTAGCCTATAGCCTCATGCTTTCCTTGCCCGGTACGCCCGTTTTATATTATGGCGATGAGTTTGGAAAAGGCAACGACGAAGCCTATTATAAAGAGCAAATTCAATTGAGCGGAAAAGACGATACCCGTTTTCTGGTTCGCGGAAAAGTGAATTGGCAGGAGGTGGAAAATAAACTGTGTCAACCCGATTCGTTTGAAGCACAGGTGTTTGGATATCTGAGCAATATGGTTAAATCGCGCCAGAAGTTCAAGGCTTTTGGCCGTGGCCAGATGAAATGGATCGAATATAAAAACAATGCCTTGCTCATCTATCAGCGCACTTTAGAAAACGAAAATATCATGGTGATGCAGAATCTATCCGCAACCGACATTGTTTGCGACCGCGAAGGCTCAGTTGGAGAAAAAGATATTTTGGGACAGGAGCTTATTTACCAAAACAATACTTTGGTTGTTCCCGCCCACTCGTTCTACTGGATTCAGCTATAAGAACCTATAAATCAATATTAAACTAAAAAATCCAAGATATAAAAATGTCAGAATTCAATTTCGATGCCATCATCTTCGACCTGGATGGGGTCATCACAAAAACAGCAGAAGTACACGCAGCCGCCTGGAAAAAGATGTTCGACGAGTATTTAGCCGACCGGGCCACCCAAACTGGCGAACCTTTTAAAGCCTTTGATTATATAGCCGATTACCTGCCTTACGTAGATGGAAAACCCCGCTATAACGGGGTTCTGGACTTCCTGAAAAGCAGAAATATTGAGCTTGAATTCGGTACCTCCGACGACGACATAGAACTGGAAACAGTTTGTGGTTTGGGCAATAGAAAAAACAAAGCTTTCAACGAAGTGCTTGATAGAGATGGTGTTAAGGTGTTCGAAAGCACTGTGGAGCTCATGCACCGCTTGAAAAAGGAAGGGCTGAAACTCGGAGTAGCCTCATCAAGTAAGAATTGTCGCACAGTGCTTCAGGCTGCTCACCTGATTGATATTGTAGATACCATAGTCGATGGAACCGATTCTGCCCGTTTGGGATTGAATGGTAAACCACAGCCCGATATTTTCACTACAGCCGCCGACAATATGGGCGTTTCCTATCACCGCGCTGTGGTAGTGGAAGATGCTTCATCTGGTGTGACTGCGGGAAAAGCCGGAAATTTTGGATTTGTACTTGGGCTTGCCAGGGAGCACAATGTGGAGGAACTCTATAGAAATGGTGCCGATGTGGTAGTTGCCGATATCGATGAAATCAAATTCGAAGGCATTAACCAATGGTTCGCCGATGGATTGCTGAAAGACAGCTGGTCCATTACCTATCACGAATACGATGTTAAAAAAGAGAAAAGCCGTGAATCGTTGCTGGCCGTTGGAAATGGATATTTCGGCAACCGTGGAGCTATGGAAGAAGTAAAAGCCGACGAAAATCATTATCCGGGAACCTATATCGCCAGCCTTTACAACAGGCTCGAAAGCCCCGTTGGCGATAGAATGATTGAAAACGAAGACTTTGTAAATACTCCCAACTGGACTGTTGTAGAATTTAAAATTAACGATGGCGAATGGTGGGATTATAAAACTGCAGAATTCGAAGTATATAAGAAACATTTATGCCTTAAAAGCGGGCTTTTCACTAAAAAATTAATTGTGAAAATGGCCGATGGCAAACGCTTCTCTATTGAATCGAAACGTGTGGCCAGTATGGCTCACATGCATCTGGGAGCACAGCAGTATACCTTCACTCCATTGAATTTCGAAGGTAGAATCACCTTTAGAACCGGCATCGATGGTCAAATCCAAAATAGGGGAGTAAACAGATATAACTCGTTGAATCAAAATCACCTGGAGTTTGTTTCGGCAGAAACTCCCGGCGACAGACTTCTCGTTAACGTGAGAACCCGTCATTCGAAAATAGCCGTTTCACAGGCTGTTAAGCACTGTGGCACTATTTCGGATACCGATACAAAATCATCCTTTACCGCCACCATTGAAAATCAGGGAGCATATGCTTTATATCCTGTGGAACTAAAAAGCGGACAAAGCTTTAACATTGAAAAAATTCTGGGGATTTACAGCTCACATGTGGTTAAAAACCCGGATGAAAAAGCGGAGCATTTGTTGAATAGTCAAACAAGTTTCGATGCCGTTTACAACAATAGCAAAACCCGTTGGAAAGAAATTTGGGACGAAATTGATATTAAAATCGAAGGCGACCGGCTCACTCAGAAGCTTTTACGCCTTCACTCTTATCACATGATGCTATCGGCTTCGGAATTTAATGTAAATCTGGACGCCAGCGTAACAGCACGCGGATTGCATGGCGAAGCCTATCGTGGACATATTTTCTGGGACGATTTATTCATTGCCCCCTTCTATAATATCCACTATCCCGAAGTATCCAAATCGCTTCTGATGTATCGCTATCGCCGATTGGACAAAGCCCGAGATTATGCCAAAGAGTATGGCTTTAAAGGCGCCATGTTCCCCTGGCAAAGTGGTAGCGATGGCCGCGAAGAAACCCAGATTGTCCACCTGAATCCAATAACGGGAGAATGGGGCGAAGATAATAGCAGCCTGCAACGACATGTGAGTCTGGCCATTGCCTACGATATTTACGAATATTTTGTGGCCAGCAACGATGTGGATTTTATGGAGAACTATGGCACCGAGATGTTTCTCGAAATTTGCAGATTCTGGGCCAGCAAAGCCGAATTAAATGAGAAAACAGGCCGATATAGCATTGCTAAAGTTATGGGCCCCGATGAGTTTCATGAAATGTATCCCGATGCTGATGAAGGCGGCTTGAAAGACAATGCTTATACCAATATCATGGTAGCCTGGATGTTTGACAAGGTGAAAGGACTTCTCGCTAAAATGAATTGCACCGCCGAAGAAAAGGTACTGATGAAAATTAATCTGTCTTACAACGAAATGCTACAATGGGAGCAAATTGCCAAAAATCTGAACCTTGTTATTTCGGAAGAAGGAATCATCTCTCAATACGATGGCTATTTCGACCTTCATGAGCTGGATTGGGATGCCTATAGATCAAAATATGGCAATATTTACCGTATGGACAGACTGCTGAAAGCCGAAGGCAAATCGGCCGACGATTTCAAGGTAGCCAAGCAGGCCGATACTTTAATGACTTTTTTCAATCTGGAAAAGGAAGAAGTGGATAAAATTATTGAGAATCTCGGGTATAAACTTCCCGCAGATTATCTCACCCGCAACCTGGATTACTATCTGGCTCGTACTTCGCATGGTTCATCGCTTAGTCGTGTGGTTCATGCCCAGTTGGCCAATATCATCAACAACGAAAAACTCAGCTGGATTCTTTATCAGGATGCATTGGGAAGCGATTATGTCGACATTCAGGGGGGAACTACCGGCGAAGGCATTCACACAGGTGTGATGGCATCCACAGTGATGGTGGCATTGACCAACTATGGAGGAATAAACCTTCATGGCGAAGTGCTCAAAATGACTCCACAACTTCCCGGCCACTGGAAAACCATGGATTTTAAAATGCAATTCAGGGGTGTTAGCTTCCACTTTAATCTTTCGCACGGGAAAATCAGCGTGACTTCGGATGCCGATACATTGCTGATTGTCAACGGAAAAGAAATAGAATTAACAGAAAACAGCAATAAAATAATTAATCTGGTTTTAGCTCAATAATTGCAGTTATCGCAATTTGGCAAGGCAAACAACCACAAAAAGGAAATAAAAATGTTAGGCGACGTATTATTAATATCCGAAAAGCACATTGTTGCAGCTCATGAAATTGTAAAATTAGTTTTAGAGCAGAAAAAACCAAAATTTATTATTGGCATCTCGGGCGAGAGCGGATCCGGAAAAAGCGAATTGGCTCATTCGGTAGCCAAAGAGTTGAAAAAACACGGAATTGTGGCAAAACCACTCCATATCGATAACTATTATCGAATTCTGCCCCTTGAGAGAACTCAGTGGCGATGGGATCATGGAATAGAAAATGTGGTAGGTTTTGGCGAGTACGACTGGGAAACCATCAACCGAAATGTAGACGAGTTTAAACGCGGAGCCATGAGCACCGGCCCATGCGTGGATTTGGTTACCGAGCAGGTAGATCAACTCACCACCGATTATTCGGGCGTCGACATGCTCATTATCGATGGTTTGTATTCCATTCAAACCCCGGGCGTAGATTTGGCAGTATTTATAGAACTCACCTATCACGAAACCAAAAAAGCTCAGGTGGTTCGTGGTAAGGAACCCCAAAACGAATACAGAGCCCGCGTGTTGGAACAAGAGCATAAAGTGGTTCAATCGCTAAAACCCAAAGCCCATTTGCTCATAAACATGGACTATCAGGTGGTGAAACTATAAAACCCACAAAAAGCAAAAAAAAGCGGATTTAGTTTTATTTCCGCTTTTTTTAGTGATATCTGAAATGAATTTCAGGAGAAAAATCTGAAACTATAATCCCTCCCCCAAAATCCTATTTCACAAATTGCCCAATTCCATTATCTTTGCGCCCTTAATATAAAATGGCATCATGGTAGCTTTTCTTAGTAAAATGGCTTTAATATTGTTCGGATGGAAGGAAGAAGGCCGTTTTCCGGAGGGTAAAAAATACGTGGTGGTGGCTGCCCCGCATACTTCCATGTTCGATTTTGTCTGGGGGCGGCTCTACTATAACTGGCGCAGAAAATCGGTGCGGTTTATGGTCAAAGACAAATATTTCTTCTTCCCCCTGGGCTTTTTGCTCAAATCGCTGGGAGCACTGCCAGTGAAAATGGACAAACGAGTGGGACTTGTAAAACTTATGGTCGAAGAGTTTCGCCGGCGCGACGAGTTTCTACTCACCATAACCCCCGAAGCCACCCGCAAAAGAGTTAACCGCTGGAAAATGGGCTTTTATCATATTGCCATGGGAGCTCAGGTGCCCATTGTGCTGGGCTATATCGACTATAAAACAAAAACTCTGGGGGTAAAAACTACCATCATCCCCACCGGAAACGAAGAAGTCGACATGGAAATCATTAGAAAAGTGTATGAGTCGGTGGGTGCACGTCATCCGGAAAAATTCAACAACGAAAAAATTTAACATTCAAACGAAATAATTATGGCATTAAAATGCGGAATCATCGGATTATCGAACATTGGCAAAACCACCATCTTCAACTGCGTATCCAATACCAAAGCCGAAACAAGCAGCTTTGCATTCTCCACCAATAAGTCAAACATCGGAATGGTCAATGTAATCGATCCCCGCATGCAAAAAATAAACCAATTCATCAAATCGGAAAAGATTTTAACTGCCACCGTCGATTTGGTCGATATTCCCGGCCTCACCAAAGGCGCCAGCGAAGGCGAAGGCGTGGGAAATAAATTTCTGGCCGATATTCAGCAAACCAATGCCCTCATCCACGTTCTGCGTTGCTTCGACGATGAAAACCTTCCCCACATCGAAGGCTCCATCGACCCGGTGCGCGATAAGGAAATAGTGGATTTCGAGCTTCAGGTGCGCGATTTGGATTTGGTGGTTCGTAAGCTCGACAGGCTTAACAAGCTGGTGAAAGTGGGCGATAAAACCGCTAAACATGGCTTCGATATTCTTACTGCGCTCAAGCAGCATATAGAGAATTTTGGGAATGTGCGCGATTTTGAAGTCGATGAAAACGATAAAGTTGAATTTATCAACGAGATGTATCTGCTCACCGACAAGCCAGTGGTTTATGTTTGCAATGTAGACGAAGCCTCTGCCGCCAATGGTAATAAATACGTAGAACAAGTGCGCAAGGCTGTGGGTGCCGAAGCCGAAGTTTTAGTGATTGCCGGTTCCTTAGAAGCCGAGATTTCGGAGCTTGACCCCGACGATCAGGCTGAGTTTTTGAAAGATGCCGGTCTCGAAGAGCCTGGAGTTAACAAGTTGGTGCGCGGGGCCTACCATCTGCTCAATCTCATGTCGTTTTTCACCGCTGGTCCCAAGGAAGTCCGCGCCTGGACCATCAAAAAAGGAACCAAAGCTCCCCAGGCTGCCGGAGTCATTCACTCCGATTTGGAAAGGGGTTTTATCAGAGCCGAAGTCATGCACTACGACGACTTTGTTCAACTGGGCTCCGAAGCTGCCTGCCGCGACAAAGGCAAACTCTTCATAGAAGGAAAAAACTACATCATTCAGGACGGCGACATTCTCAATATCCGGTTTAACGTTTAGGAGCTTTTTGATGAAGGCCTAAAAAAAGGGGGAGAGATTCCTCAGTCGCCTCACAACTTCGGTTTCATCGGAATGACATTTTTTTAATTTGATACCAAAAAAGGCGCACAAACGCAAGTTAAATTTTTAAGGTGTTTGTGCGCCCTTTTTCTATTTATGACATTGATTCATAGTCATTTCGACGCAACGAAGTGGAGGAGAAATCTTACAAAACAAATAGAAGATTCCTCAGTCGCCTCACAACTTCGGTTTCATCGGAATGACATTTTTTTAATT
>DYSN01000040.1:0-13666 GCA_020718205.1 Draconibacterium orientale | reverse complement strand
TATTTATGACATTGATTCATAGTCATTTCGACGCAACGAAGTGGAGGAGAAATCTCATTTAACAATAAACGGCTTTCAATAAATTAGAACATTGTGTTGCAATCAGCCGGCCTATAAAGCAGAAATAAAAATCAGCAAATTAGCCCTATTTCAGGAAATCTCTCACTACCGAAATAGCCTTATCCAATCCTTCGGGATTTTTGCCTCCGGCGGTAGCAAAATGATCCTGTCCGCCGCCGCCACCCTGAATAAATTTCGAAGCCTCGCGAATAAGCGTACCTGCTTTGAGTCCCGAAATTTCAAGTGCTTTTTCGCCGAGAGCGATGGTGAGATTGGCCTTGCCTTCGTCTTTCGTGCCTAAAGCTATCACCAATTCAGGATATTTTTTTGTCAGTTGAAATACCATATTTTTCACATTCGACGCATCGATGGTGGTCAAGGCTCCCAGCCATTTCAATGAGCCCAGAGTTTCAATTTTACTTTCGAGCACAATCCTTTCGTTTTGAGCTTTTTCGGCCATTAAGTCTTCCACTTGCTTTTGCAGCTTTTTTTGCTCATCCACTAAGTTTTGAACCCCCAAAAGAACATCTTTCTGATTCTTCAGAAGCATGCGTACCGAGTCCATGGTTTCCACATGTTCGTTCAGGTAGTTGAGGGCTTTTTGTCCGGTATAGGCTTCAATCCGGCGGATTCCGGCAGCAATGGCACTCTCGTGAACGATCTTGAATAAACCAATTTGCCCGGTGGCATTCACATGGGTTCCACCGCACAATTCAATGGAATCGCCAAACTGAACCACACGCACCAAATCGCCATATTTCTCGCCAAACAGCATCATGGCGCCTTTTTGTTGTGCTTCTTCAATGGGTACATCGGGGTCGATATGGCCGGCAAAATTGGCTTGTATATCCTGATTTACCAAGGCTTCCACTGCCAGAATTTCTTCCTTTTCCATTTTTTGAAAATGGGAGAAGTCGAAGCGCAAATGCTCGTCGCTCACCAAGGAACCTTTTTGCTCCACATGGGTTCCCAACACACTACGCAAAGCTTTGTGCATCAAGTGGGTAGCGGTGTGGTTTTTAGCGGTATTGGTTCTTTTCACTTCCGAAACCACCGCTTTAAAAGGCAGTTTGGGATTCGAAGGCAACTCGTTGGCCAAATGAACGATCAGGTTGTTCTCCTTTTTAGTGTCGAGAATATGAATTTTATCCAGCGCACTTTCTATAAAACCGGTATCGCCCACTTGTCCGCCCGACTCGGCATAGAAAGGAGTGATATTGAAAACAAGTTGATACTGTTCCTTGTTTTTAGCGGTTATTTTACGGTATTTGGTAATATGAACGGTGGTTGAAAGATGGTCGTAGCCAATGAATTCTTCCACATCGTCTACCCGAAGAACCACCCAATCGTCGGTATCGGTCTGGGCAGCTTTTTTCGAACGGTCTTTCTGAGCCTGCATTTCGTCGTCGAACTCGCGCTTGCTCACCACCATGCCTTTTTCCTTGAGAATGAGCTCGGTTAAATCGAATGGGAAACCAAAAGTATCGTAGAGCTCGAAGGCTTCTTTGCCATTTACTGTTTTATAGCCCTTGGCATTGAGATTCTCAATAATCTTATCGAGCATGCCAATTCCGGTGCTCAGGGTTTTAAGGAAGGAGTTTTCTTCTTCCATCATCACTTTTTCAACAAGTTGCTGTTGCTTAACGAGTTCTGGGAAGAATTCTCCCATTTCGCCCACCAATACAGGCACCAATTTATAAATAAACGCTTCTTTAAATCCTAAGAAACTATAACCATAACGCACAGCTCTTCTCAGAATCCGTCGAATTACATAGCCTGCTCCTGTATTCGATGGGAGTTGTCCGTCGGCAATAGCGAAAGAAATAGCTCTCAGGTGGTCGGCAATAACGCGCATGGCGATGTCTTGCTTTTCGTCGGTGTCATAAACTTTACCACTCATTTTGGCCAATTGCTGAATAAGTGGTTGGAAAATATCGGTATCGTAGTTGGATGTTTTTCGCTGAATGGCCATGGTGAGCCTTTCGAAGCCCATTCCGGTGTCCACATGTTTTGCGGGAAGGGTTTCCAGCTGACCGTTCGATTTGCGGTTGTACTCAATAAACACCAGATTCCAGATTTCAACTACTTGTGGGTGATCGTGGTTCACGAGTTCAGCACCACCTATTTTTTCAATCTCGGCTTCCGAACGCAGGTCGATATGAATCTCCGAGCAGGGGCCGCAAGGTCCGGAATCGCCCATTTCCCAGAAATTATCTTTTTTATTGCCGTAGAGAATGCGGCCATCAGAAACATGTTTCTTCCAAATTTCGCGGGCTTCGTTATCGGCAGAAGTTCCATCCCCGGCATCGCCTTCAAATACAGTAACATACAAACGATTTTTGTCGAGTTTTAACTTTTCGGTGAGCAGTTCCCAGGCCCAGTCGATGGCTTCCAGCTTAAAATAATCGCCAAACGACCAGTTCCCAAGCATCTCGAACATGGTGTGGTGGTAGGTATCGTGCCCCACTTCTTCCAAATCGTTGTGCTTGCCCGAAACTCTCAAACATTTCTGCGAGTTGGCCACCCGTGGACTCACAGCCTTACCATGACCCAGAAAAACATCTTTAAACTGATTCATCCCCGCATTTACAAACATTAAAGTGGGGTCGTTTTTCATCACCATGGGCGACGAAGGAACAATACTATGTTGTTTCGATTTAAAAAACTCGATAAAATTTCTTCTGATTTCTACAGCTTTCATCATATTATAATGGTTTTAACAGGGTTGATGGAACACAAAAATCGTAAGGATTTGCGTTTTTTTTGCGAATGAAGGCAAAACACAGGTGTTTCATCTGATGGATTTGTTTAATAGTTTTGACAATAAATAATTCCGCTGAACTCAATAAAAACAGCAGTTACAACCAGAAACCGGAGTGGGAAAACATGGGTATCGCCTCATTTTCAGCATCTAATTATTGGTAAAATTTGATGTTTTATTTTTGCTCAATATTTAACAGAACTATTTTGGGTTGCAAATTTAGTTTATTTCGTTAATTTTGTGGGTCTATATCCAAAAAGGATTTTAAAACAGGAAATGAGGAAGAGTCTATATTACTTCAATCACAAAAATTTACAATACGAAAAAGTAAAACCAACGATTAAAAACTTTTTAATCAGGGGTTTATCTATTGTATTTTTTGGGCTTTTGTTTGCTGGAGGGGTTCTTTTTGTGGCCTACAGCTTCTTTCATTCGCCCAAAGAACTTATGTTGCAGCGCGAAATAGACCAATTTAAGCTTCAATATGAAATCATTAACGAGAAAATGGAGCGTTTGGAGAAGGTAGCCGACAATCTTCAGGATCGCGATGATAATATTTACAGGCTCATTTTCGAGGCCGACCCCGTTCCCAAAGAAATGCGTCAGGGCGGAATGGGTGGAACCGATAGATACGAAAAGCTCAAAGGTTTTAAAAACAGCGACGTGTTCTTAAACTCGGTGAAACGAGTGGATGAGCTGAGCAACAGACTTTATATTCAATCAAAATCCTACGACGAAGTGTTTAATATGGCCAGAAATGTGGATGAAATGGCTAAATGTATTCCAGCCATCCAGCCCATTCACAAACGCTATAAAAATAGGATTACTTCGTATTATGGCTACAGGATTCACCCCATTTACAAAGAGCGCATTTTTCACGATGGATTGGATTTTTCGGCACCCCAGGGAACCGATGTTTATGCTGCCGGCGATGGTGTAATTGAAATGGCCAGTCGGTCGGGTTATGGCTATGGAAATAAAATTATTATCAATCATGGTTATGGCTACCAGACTGTTTATGCACATTTAATGAGTTTTAAAGTATCGGAAGGTCAGCATGTTAAGCGCGGACAGCTCATTGGCACTGTTGGAAGCACTGGTTTATCCACTAGTCCGCATTTGCATTACGAGATTCTCAGGAACAACAAAAAGGTAAATCCGATATTCTATTTCTTCAACGACCTGAATCCGCAGGAATACGAAGAAGTGTTGTCAACAGCCAGCAAGTCGACTGGGGTGAGTAGTTTTTAATTCATCCCCCATATATTCAGAAATGGACCACAAGGATAAATTATATTATAGTATTGGTGAAGTGGCAAAACTCTTCGATGTAAATACGTCGCTCATTCGTTTTTGGGAAAAGGAATTCGATATTCTGAAACCCAAAAAGAACAAAAAGGGGAATCGGCTTTTTACTCCAAAAGATGTTGATAATCTGTATATTATATTCGATTTGGTGAAGGAGAAGAAATTCACTTTGCAAGGTGCCAAAGAGTATATGGCGGCTCAGGAAAAAGCTCCGGAATTGAACCATCAGGAAGAAATTGTAAAAACTCTTTTAGACACCAAAGAATTTCTCCTTAAACTGAAAGCAAGCTTATAGCCTTTTCGCAAAAAGCTATTTCACCCAAATTTCATCGGCAAAAAGCCAGGTAGCACCTCCGGCACCCAAATGCCAATCGGGGCAAGCACCCGCATTTTTAGCCGCAATTTTCAAATACTTCACCCTCTTTGGATACATTTTAATACTGAATTCCTGAATGATGGGCGAAATCTTTTGGTCGGTTTTATTCATCTGACTTCCAACCAAAACCCAATCAACTTTATTTTCCGAGACATAAAAATCGACCAGTTGGGGAAGAAAAATCCAGGAATCCTGATCCTGAATAAATCCAATTCCAACTTCGTTCATCATCGGTGGTTTTTTATAGCTGATGATGGCTTCGAAATTGGTATTGTAGTATCCTTGCCAGGTACCTGTTTTGAAATTGGTATTTCCGCGGATTTGGTCAATGAGAGCCAGATCGCCACCCGCAGCATACAGCTGATTGTAGGGAGATGCCAACTCGATACTCACATTGGGGTCGATTTGGTGATATTCGCTGGTGATGGCGGCACTGCTTCCCCATTCGGCATGGATGGCTTTAACTTTGAACTGAGTAGATTTTTTTATCACAACGGGCTCTGAATAAAGGATTGATTCTGCTGTGGGTTCCGAACCATCGGTGGTGAAATAGATTTGAGAGCCAGGAGTATGCGATGTCATAGTAACTTTTAGCTCGTCGGAGAATGTTTTGGAATCGGAAAAAAGGGTAGGAGCAGCGCAGATTTTATGTTCATCAATTTTCGTTACCGGGCGGTCGCCAATGGCTGAACCAAAGCTTTTATTGGGTTTATTGCTCATTTTAAACTCGAGAATGCCACCTTTAAGCATGTCTTCGTAGGCCATATAGCTTTTGGTCCAAGGTTCGGAATTGAAAATGATTTCTTCTATGTAGATATGGTCTTCGCTGAATGGCGATGCTTCAATAATCAGGTTTTTATCATTGGCCATGTGCATTTCCACCTGCGCAAATCTGGGGGTGCCAAATGTGTATTTATTGCTTCCGGGTGTCACGGGATAAAAACCCATGGAACTCATCACATACCAGGCCGACATTTGTCCGCAATCTTCGTTGCCGCTAAGCCCGTCGGGCTGATTGGTATAGAGCTCACTCATAATTTTAGAAAGAACTTCCTGACCTTTCCAGGGTGCTCCGGCAAAATTGTAGAGGTAAGCCATATGATGGCTGGGCTCGTTTCCATGGGCATACTGACCAATAAGTCCGGTTATGTCGGCTTGTTCCCGCCCACTGAGCGATGCTGAGGTGGAGAAAAGCTCGTCGAGTTTTGCGATAAATTTCTCGTCTCCCCCGTGAAGCTCCATGAGTCCATTCACATCTTGCGGAACAAACATGCTGTACTGCCAGCTATTGGCTTCGGTGAAATGGAAATTTACTTCCGAAGGATCGAATGGGGTTTGCCATTGTCCGTTAATTTTAGCCCGCATAAAACCAGTGGAATCGTCGAATAAATTTTTGTAATTCTGAGCCCGTTGAATAAACTCTTCGTAAATATCGTTTCGTCCCAAATCCTTGGCCATCATGGCTATACACCAGTCATCGTAAGCATATTCCAGGGTTTTGGAAACCGATTCGCCTTCTTCATCGGCTTTTACATAGCCATATTTTTTATAACTATCCAGTCCAAAATGATCCTGTTGTGCGCTCAGAATCATGGCATCCAGGGCTTCATTGGGATCAAAATCGCCGAGGCCTTTTGCCCATGCATCGTATATCACGGGGATGGCATGATAGCCAATCATGCAATTGGTCTCATTGGCAGCCAGTTCCCAAACCGGCAATAAACCACCTTGTTTCTGCATCAGTAACATGCTCTTTATCATGGCATTGATTCGTTTGGTGTAAATAATGCTCACCAAGGGATGTTCGGCCCGGAATGTGTCCCAAAGCGAAAAAACAGTGTACACATTGTGATTTGCTTTATGAATATTGCCATCGTGACCACGGTAGCTTCCATCTACATCGCTCCAGGTATTGGGGGCTATAAGGCTGTGATAGAGAGCAGTATAAAAAATCTCTTCATCGTTTTCGTAGCCATCGGCTCGAATGAGCGAGAGCTCGTTTTCCCATTCAGTGGTGGTTTGCTTCAATACATCATCGAAATTCCAATGGGGGATTTCTGTTTTCAGGTTTTGGCGGGCTCCATCCACACTCACAGCCGATAAACCCACTTTCACCAGAATTTTCTCATCTTTCTGCGTCACGAAATCGAACCAGGCCTGTAGGTCTTTCCCCTGAGCCATATTGAGTTTTTCAGTTTTCACACCATCCGACTGAATGCCATAATTGCTAAACTCCTTGCTAAATTCCATCACAAAATAGCAATACTGGTCGTTGGCCCACGAACCGCTTCTTCTTAAACCACTTACGGTGGTTGCGTTTTCGATGTTGATAATTAAATCGTGAATAATTTCGGTTCTTACAGCTTCTTTCAAATCGAGAACAATATGAGCTTCAGTAGATTGGGGGAAAGTATATTGGTGTAAACCAGCTCTTTTGGTGGCAGTAAGTTGAACATCAACATTATAATCTTCGAGAAAAACCTGATAGAAGCCGGGGGAAGCGGATTCGTTTTTATGTGAAAAACGAGAAAGATAGCCATCGGGTTTTTCCTTGCTTCCCGGACAAAGTTTCAATTCCCCAACAGTGGGCATCATTCTGATATCTCCCAGATCGCCAACACCAGTGCCGCTTAAATGCGTATGACTAAATCCCAAAATATATTCGTCGGAATAATGATAACCCGAACAACCATCCCAATCATCAATTCGTGTATCGGGGCTCAGCTGAACCATGCCAAATGGAGTGGTTGCCCCCGGATAGGTGTGGCCATGTCCTCCGGTTCCTATGAATGGATTTACTTTTTCGGTGAGTGATTCTTTTTTATTGCAGCTTACCAGGATAAGAAATAACAGGCTGATTAATAGTAGTTTGGTTCTCATTTTTCTATAATTTTGTTTAAACTGATGGTGAGAGTATGAATGATTTGATCGATTTGTTCCCGGGTGATAATAAGGGGAGGGGCTATGCGAAACGATGTGGGATTGAACAGGAAATAGTCGGCAATAAGTCTGTGCTTAAACATGGATTGAAGTGCGCTTTGACACAAGGTGGAATCCTTCAAATCAATACCGAGCATTAGCCCAATTCTTCTGATTTCTTTAATCACAGGAATATTTTTCAAAGCTTCTTCAAACCGCATTCCCTTTTCTTCGACCTGTTCAACCAAATGCTCGTTCAGTAAAACTTCCAGCGAAGCCTTTGCAGCGGCACAGCTCACCGGATGTCCACCAAAAGTGGTGATATGCCCCAGAGCAGGTTGAAATTGAAGCTGATTCATGAGTTCTTTCGATGCAATAAATGCGCCAATGGGCATTCCGCCGCCCATCCCTTTGGCCAAAGTTAAAATGTCGGGGACAAAATCGAAATGTTCAAAGCTGAAAAGCTTTCCCGTTCTACCAAAACCCATTTGGATATCGTCCAAAATGAGCAAGGTTCCGGTTTCGTTGCATCTTTCGCGAAGGGCCGGCAACCACCCATTTTGGGGGAGAACAATTCCCGCTTCGGCCTGAACCGATTCCACTACCACCGCAGCAGTTTTTGATGTTATTTTTTGCAAATCGCCCCATTCATTGAATTTTAAAAACCGGATATCGGGCAGCAGAGGTCGAAAAGCATATTTCATAGCTTCGTTTCCCAAAATACTCAAAGCCCCTTGAGTGCCACCGTGATAGGCATTTTCGAAGGCTATAATCTCGCTTCGTCCGGTTACCCGTTTGGCGAGTTTCAGGGCGCCCTCGTTGGCTTCGGAGCCCGAGTTGACAAAATAAACTGAGTTTAAGGTAGCGGGAAGGTTTTGAGCCAAAAGCCCGGCCAATTGTACCTGCGGAGCCTGAATAAACTCGCCGTAAACCATCAGATGCATGTATTTATCCACCTGATTTTTAATGGCTTCGACCACTCTTGGGTGTCTGTGACCCACATTGCTCACCGCCACTCCCGATACCAAATCGACCCAGGGATTGTTGTCGTTGTCGTACAGATAGATTCCTTCTGCACTTGAAAATTCGGGAGCTTCCGGAACAAAAGCAGGAGATGCCAAATGCTGATAATACAGTTGTCGGTTGCTTATGGGCATGAAAAACTTGTGTTTATTTTCAACAAAAATATGTTTTATCCTTCAAACCATTTGATAAATTTCAGCAAAAAATAAGGGCAATGCTCCGAATCTTTATTTTTGCAGAAAAATATCATTATGTACTCCTATCAAAATATATTCGAAAATCTTTGGACAGACTATCTGACTCAAAATCCGGAAACCCGAAAAGTCTACGAGCTCTTTTTAAGTGAAGGAGAAGAAGTTATCAACGACCATATTGCTTTTCGCACCTTCGATCATCCCAGGGTGGGCATCGATGTCATTGCAAAACCATTTCTCGATGCAGGCTATGTGGTTAAGGGCTCCTATAGCTTCGAAGCTAAAAAACTGAAAGCCCATCACTACGAACACTCAACAGATGCCGATGCACCCAAGGTATTTATAAGTGCTTTACAAACAAGTCTTTGTAGCGATTTTCTCCAAAAGACAGTTGTTGATTTGATGGAAAAAATTCCCGCAGAATTTGGTAAGGATGCTTCGTTTCTTTGGGGCGGAAGTCCGTGGGGAAAACCCAATTATGATACCTTTCTGAAACTTCGCGATGAGTCGGAATATGCTGGTTGGTTATATGTTAATGGATACAGAGCCAATCACTTTACTGTGAATATCAACAAGTTGAAAAAGCATACCGATATATATGAGTTGAATCAGTTTCTACGCAATCATGGATTTGTGATTCTCGAAACGGGGGGAGAAGTGAAAGGCACGCCTGCTGAGTTGCTGGAGCAAAGCAGCATACGAGCTGGAAAAATTATGGTCGATTTCACCGATGGCCCACGAGAAATTCCATCGTGCTTTTATGAATTTGCCAAACGCTATCCCGATACCGATGGAAAGCTGTACAGTGGATTTATTGCCAAATCGGCGGATAAAATATTTGAGAGCACCGATAATATCGGGGGAATGTAGCCAAAAAAACACCCGGCCTGAAAAAGGACGGGTGTTTAAAAATTGTTCTCCTGTAAGCGGGGTTCTGTTTTCATTTGCATGAACTTCTATCATCTATCTGGGATGCCGGTCGCCCGACACCTCTATCAACCTACCCTCCGGGATTGGCCGGGCAGGCCTCTCATTCCGACTCGCGAAAAATCCCCGGTTTATTTGGTCTTTCAACCCATAAGGTTTACATCAGGCACAAGTCACCTTGTGCAGGCGTGGGCTCTTACCCCTCGTTTTCACCCTTACCCCAACCTAAGTTTGAGGCGGTTTACTTTCTGTTGCACTGGCTGTTCACGGTTTCATCCGTGCCCTTCCCGTTAGGAAGTATGGCACCCTGCGTTGCCCCGACTTTCCTCATCCGCCCATTGCTGGACGAACGCGATAGAACAGAGAACAAATTCTTAAAGAACTTTTATTTATAGTGTATTTTTATTTCGATGGCTCCATAGCCATACTGCTGAAAACTCGCATCACGAACATCAATTTCATCATAACCCGCAAGCTCCTCTTTCAGTCGTTTTTTCAGCGTTCCATTTCCAATTCCATGTATGTAGACGATTTTTTGGTACTGATGTAACATGGCATCTTCCAGCGTCCGGTTAAAATAATTCATTTGCTCAATGATAATTTCATGGGGCTTCATGTGATTATAATCGTCCTTAAGTGCCGAAATATGCAAATCTATTTCGGCTTCGAGAAGAGCTGTTTTGTGTTTTTCGATGAGCGATTTCGACTGACTAATCCGGGCTTTGGGCTCAATGGCTGTTTCTTCGTCCTTGGCTTCTGCCGGGTTTTTGCTTATCATTTCCTGATAATCTATGGCTACCATTTCCACAACAACTGCGTTGGAATCGAGCAAATCGATATGGCGGTAACTATTTTCCTGAAAAAATTTGGAGCCTTTGATTTCGAACGATTTATGGAGCGGTGAAATAATCTTGGTCTGATTTTTCCGAATAAAAAGCACCTGCAAGTGTCCCTTGAGCCAATGGTTGATATCTTCGCGCGAAATGGTTTCCAAAGCAAATTTATTGTTCACTTCGCAAATGTCGTAATCGACACTTTTAAATTGATTTCCATCGTTAAGAAAGATGCTAAAAACAATTTCGTAATCGGTATAATTGACAATATAAATATCGATGAGTCCGGTCATCAGCCATTTTTGATCCTGAGGAACGAAAGCCAGATAAATTCCCCTTTTCAAATCGAGACTTTCGCGTTTAAAAAGCCTGGAAGACACCGTTTGGTGGGTTTCTGCGGGTTTTATATCGATGGGTTTTTTTCCAAAATCTTCATCAAAAATACGGCTGGCGGCACCCTGATCGTCCACCTTGAGCAAATCGCGTGTGGCGTAGGGAATGTTAAAACCGTCGGCCACACTCACTTCAACCATCGATGGACTGATTATTTTTGTTACAAAGCCGCCTCCCGACTCGTTCAGAAATTTTACTTTATCGCCTGTTTTTAGTGCCATTTGCCAGTTTTTTTAGGTTTGCGAATTTCGCACAAAAAAACCAATAAACGTCTATGTTTTTTAAATCTCGATTTTTTGATAGCCACTAAAGCACAAAAGCCTCTTAGATGTTTGGGGAGGTACACCAGGTTTGGTTTTGGGGTTTTTTGGAATAGATAGCATTTTTGCGAATGCTGGAGCCATCCAAGGGATCAAAGCATCGAGGAACGAAAGCATTGAGACTCTGGAATCTGCAACCTAAATACCCAGGACACTATCCTATCAAACTTCGGGGCTATCATCCTTTTGAGTCAACTAAGGGATCAAAGCGGCAATATGTGTATTGTAAATCTCTCAATATCATGTGTTTAAATTTTTAACTTAACTTTTTCAACAGATCATAAAAAAAGCCGTTTCAGATTGGGTCTGAAACGGCACATTAATTTCTGAAAGATAATTATATAAACCTTCTTCTAACAGTGAAAATTGTAAACCCTGCCATTAAAAACATTACAACATAAATTCCATTATCCGAAAGTGGAACTGGAGGAGGCAGTGTAGCAAATGTTTCTTCAGCTCCATAAGCAGTACCAACTTCACTTGTTGCGTATGCTCTGACATAATAAGTAGTTGATGAGCTTAGGCCATTCATAGCACTAATAAATGCCCCAATACCAGAACCATCAATGGTTTTATTATCATATATCGTTGGATTCCCTGTAGTATTCCAGCAAATACCATATTCTGTTACAGGACTGGTACCTGCAGAGGTAACCACTCCACCAGAAAGTGCAGCCCAACTCTCTATCATGCTAACAGCATTTGTAGTTACAGTTGGCAAGGTAATAACCGGAAGGCCATTTACCTGAAAAATTGAGATGGTACCACTTACTTCATTTGAAACAACCAATAAATCATTTCCATTGGGACTAAACACAGATGGAATAAAATTGATATCCTCAGGAGCCAAATCGCCGGCTTGTGGTGTAGTAGCATTTTGAGTAAAATCTCTGTTATTGATATAATCCACAAAAACGGGATTATTAATATCAGAAATATTATAAATAACAAATCCGCCAATTCGCTCTAATCCGATAAATGCATAGGATACAGCATCTCTAATAACCACTTCAACAGCTTCTGGTTCAGGGCCCTTATCATCACTTCTTTTGTCAAATGAATTGTTATTATCATTTGTAGAGTTAAAATATACGCTAAAATTAGCATCGGCAGCTATTTGTTGTTCTATATCATCGCCACTATCGAAAACTAAGTTACCATTTGCATCCCAAATAGAAAATGAGCGGGCTCCAAAGCTATAGAGAGCATCGTAATCTCCATCATTATCTATGTCGCCATTTGCTGAGGTTACGTTTAGTCTGCCTAAATTTTTATCCAGCAACACAGATGCATTTGGAAATGCAATGGGGTCTAAGGTTAAATTTTTAACTCTTTTTACCTCTGAATAGCCATTATAATCTCTACTATCACCTTCGTTTGCGGAAATAAGATAGGTATTGCCATTATGCTCAAAAGCTTTAAGAGCATCAGGTTGATACATTCCAAATACAGGCCATGTGGTAATATTAATTTTATTGTCTTTATCACTTGCATCAAAAGGATTTGAAGCAAGGCTGTGATTTTTAAAGCCTAATCCAACAACTTCTGTAATCACAGCATTTTGGATATCTATTTTAGCAATGGCATTGTTTTCCTGAAGTGCCACATAGGCAAACTGAGAATTCTTGTCAACTGCAATATATTCTGGCTCAATATCTTCGGCAATGGTTGCTGTACCATTTTTTCCGAATATTCTCACCGAAGCATTGAAATCGGCCATGGAGAAACCGGAAAAATCAATTGTTGAAACATTTGAAGCAGACAATCCGGCCAGACCGCCAGAAATATCAATAATACTTACAGAACCATGGGGGTCATTATCGTAATCGTCATTTGGTTCACCCTCGTTGGCTGTTAAAACGTAATTTCCGTCTGGAGAAAAGGTAACCATATCTGGTAATGCACCCACTTCAACATCTGCTAAATAATTACCATTGGTGTCAAAAAAAACAGCTCTACCATTGGCTTGTTTATCCACATTTTCAACAGCTGCCACTAGAATTTCATCAAATACAGCAACGCTGTTGGCTCCACCACCATAGGGTGTAATATCGATTGATGTAATTAGTGATGGGTTGTTGGGGTTAGAAACATCAATAATATCCACTTTATTATTCGCTCCATTGGTTGAGAATAATCTCATCGAAACAGGATCATACTTAGCGATTTCTGTAGCTCCCTGGTCAAAAACGCCAGTAGCATAGGTTCCTAAATGATTTACGGTTATTTGTGCATTTACGAAAAATGCAAGTGAAATAAATAAAAGTAAAAAATAATTTTTCTTCATAATAATTTTGATTCAAGTTTGTAAATGATTTTGAAACAAAATTAAAATCGAAAAATTAAGAGCATATTAAGTACGGATTAACGATTGTATCAATATAGACCAGATTGATAAAAAAATTAATAATAAAGAAAACTTAATTAAATAATGAGTTTATATTAAACTCAAGTCAATTAAACTTGAAATGCCCAGCTGATAATGGCAGGTATCAGCTGTTGAACTAAATCCCTTCGGGATAGCCCGTTTCCACGTGTAAAGATAGTTTTTT
>DYSN01000003.1 GCA_020718205.1 Draconibacterium orientale | reverse complement strand
AAAAAAAGCAAGCTTCTGAGGAAAAGCTTGCTACGGAATGGAAATGAGATTATTCCTTCTGTTACATCAATAGAATTTGATTTTTACTTATCTCAAGTAATAAAGCAAAAGTAAATTTATCCATCCATCAAAAAACCACTAATGAGCAAGCGTCCGTATCTATCGACTGAGCGCTGCGATTAAATGAACGAACTTTCATTTTTTCCGAAACAAAGCAGACCACTTATAATTCAACTCATTTTTAAAAAAAATTTTGTCACAGGAATAATATTTTCTTATATTTACTATAAAAATTATTAGTCATGGAATACCACAACCAAAAAAATACCATCAACGAAAATACTCTGATTTATTTCGTTGACGATGATTTAATCTACCTAAAAGTTGTTTCGCACGACCTGGAGAAACAGGGATATAGAAACGTCAGATCTTTCAGTAACGCCAAAGATATCATTGAGGCTGTAAAAGAGAAAAATCCAGAAATAGCCTTACTGGACTATCATTTGGGTGGCAAAACAACGGGAATAGACGTCTTGAAACGTATTAAGGAAATTAGCCCGGGTACTGCAAGTATATTTCTAACCGCTTCTGACGACATTAATGTTGCCATAGAAACCATGAAAAATGGTGCTTATGATTATGTAATAAAAGGCGATACCGCACTTATTAGAATCAATCACCTGTTAGGAAATATTTGCAGTCACCGTAGAGCCACTAAAAAAGGTCATGTAGTACTTTATTACAAAATTTCTGTAATACTTCTTATAGCAGTTTTGGCAACTCTAATTTCTTTTATAAGTTACATGCCTGCCAATTAGGAATTAAAATTATCTCAGCTTAAAATATATTTTTATTCTTTCCAAAAGCTTCTCTGATGAGAAGGGTTTGCTTATGAATTCATTCATCCCCACTTCAAAACAATGTTGAATATCGTTTGAAAGCACATTGGCTGATAAAGCAATGATAATGGCGGGATGGTCTATTTGCCTTTCATTTTCTATTTGACGAATTTTTATAGTGGCATCCAATCCATTCATCACGGGCATCTGAATATCCATTAAAACTAACTTGTAAACTGATTTCTGATATTTCTCTACCGCATCTGCTCCATTTTCTGCAATGTCCACAGGGAAACCCATCTTTTTAAGTGTGAAGAATGCAATTTTTTGATTTACTATATTATCTTCTACTAACAACACAGGCAATTCCGATGGGTCTACCATTGTATTTTCAGTGATTGAATCACAGGACACAAGACCAATCTCAAACCAAAAATGTGTGCCTATATCTTCTTCACTTTCAAACCCATATTTCCCCTTTAATAAATTCAGTAGCTTTTGTGCTACCGGCAAACCCATACCCATGCCGGAAAACCTTCGGTCAAGGCCATTATCCCCGGTGGCAAAAAGCCCAAAAATCTCATCTTTTTTACCTTTTTTAATCCCAATTCCCGTGTCAATCACATCAAACCGAACGGACAAATGGTTGTCCTGAATATCAGTTACTTTGACTAAAACATGAATAAAACCCTTTTCGGTAAATTTAACACTGTTTGAAACAATTATCTCGAAAAGCTGAACTATCCTTTGCTCATTTCCTAAAACCATATTGGGGATTCGCTCGTCGATAAAAATTCTTATTTCTACCCCTTTTTTGGCTAATGCAGCACCTTTCTGGTTGAGCACATCATGAACCATTGCCCTTATATCAAAATCTGTGGTAATGGCCTCTTTTACTTCCGAATCGGCCTTGCTATAAAATAAAATATCATCTATCAGCCTTAATAAGGATTTCCCGGAGCTGTCAATTATTTTAAGTAACTGAAAATGCTCTGCTGACAAATCCTTCTGTAAAAGAATCTCAGTACTCCCGCTAATGGCATGGAGAGGGGTTCTCAACTCATGACTAATATTAGCAAGGAATTCATTTTTTATATTTAACGCATCTTTTACAACTTTGTGGGCTCTCTCAAGCTCCATCTCATAGCGTTTTCGGTTGGTGATATCCAAACTACTTGTGATGATTCCCTCCAAATTGCAGTCTGCATTTCTGTAAGGTGAAATATTGGTTAGTAACCACATATCAACATCGTCAACAACAATGCGCTCCTCATAATTAAAAATACCCCTGGCAGAATTCAAAACATCTTGTTCAAGCTCCTTAATATTTCGAATTAAATAGAATGGGTAAACTTCTTCGTCCTTCTTCCCTTTTATTTCATCAATTTGCAGATTAATCCAACTCTCAAACGCATGATTTGCCATAATAAACTCCAGAGAACGGTTTTTGAAATAAACCATATTCGGAATGGTTGACAAAAGTGTAAATAACTCTTTTGCAGCATCATCAGCTTTGTTGAGACTCGAGGTTAAATCTTTGGTGGTTTCAGATATACAATAATTTAAATGCTCAACTTCTGCCTTGCTAATTTCTAATTCATCCTCTATTCGGGAATAATTTCGCAAAAACTCTCCCAGCGATACGGCCAAATCCTGTGGTGTAAAATCGACTGATTGCCACGAATCTAATCCGGAAACTTTTTGAATGATTTCAGAAAAATGAATTTTCATTTGAGTAGGCATTAAAATAATAAAAAATATGAACCACGATAAAAGTCAGACGATGCTCATCACTCACTTGTTATCTAAAAAAAGAACAGAATTTAAGAGCCTTTCCTCAATCCGGAACTTTTCTACCAAAATAACGAATTATTATAAACATTGCAAGAATGCCCATGAAAAAAGAAAGGACCCCGGGAAATCCAAATGCAACCGGAATTGTTCCAAAAATCAAAGATAGTAAACCAACAATAACTGCATAGGGCAATTGAGTATTAACATGCTCAATATGATTACATTGAGAACTTAAGGAACTCATAATTGTAGTGTCAGAAATAGGGCTGCAATGATCGCCAAAAACTGAGCCCGCCAAAACCACAGAAACCACATTGTGAAAGAGGCTGAGAGATTGCTCGTAATCTAAACCTGCATTTTTCGATAAAAGCCAGGTGGCTGGAAGAATTAATGGATATAAAATGGCCATGGTTCCCCAGGAAGATCCTGTAGAAAAGGCTATTAAAGCAGCTAATACAAATGTGATTCCCGGCAATAAAAATGGACTTACCTGAAAATCAATAAGACTTTTAGAGATGAATTGAGCGGTTTGAAGGTTTTGAGTAAGCGCAGCCAGGGACCAGGCTAATGTAAGAATGAGAATGGCTGGCAACATAAGCTTGAAACCTTCAATCATGCTTTCCATCGATTCTTTAATGGAAAGTATTCTTTGCGCTACACTTAACGCTATGGCCACAAAAGTCCCGGCAAAAGAAGACCATAATAAAGCTTTGAAAGAATCGGAAGACCCAATAACCCGGCTTATATTTCTTGCAAAACTGAGTTCGTGTGACCAGCTGCTTTTTTCCAAGCCAGTGATGACGAGTCCTCCAATGGTACCAAAAACAACAATAAAAACCGGAATCAAAGCGTTGAGTGCTCTTCCGCGCTGCATCTGCGGTTGATTAGTAACCTGATTGGAGTCAGTATTATCCAAATTGTTCAATAGAAAGCTATGTTGGAGTTTTTCCTGGGCTTTTAGCATAGGGCCAAAATCGCGGCCAGTATAAATGAGTATCAATATAAAGATAAGCGTAAAAAAAGGATAGAAAGCGTATGGAATGGAGTGTAGAAAAACCATATAGGCCGATTCGCCCATTTGTAAATTATCAATTCCCTCCTGAATATAACTCAATTGAGCACCTATCCATGTGGTTATTAGTGCAATTGAAGCTACCGGGGCTGCGGTTGAATCGACTATATAGGCTAATTTTGCTCTTGAAATTTTAAGCTTATCTGTTACGGGTTTCATGGTAGTGCCTACTACAAGCGTGTTGGCGTAATCATCGAAAAATATAGCAACACCTAATAGCCAGGTGATAAATTGACCACTCTTTTTTGTTTTCGCAAATTTGCTTAGATAGAAAACAATTCCACCCATTCCCCCATTTTTCGTTATAATTTGAACCATTCCGCCTATTAACATAGAAAACAGTATAATAGATAAATGACTTGACTCGTTTAGCGATGGGAGAATATAATCGGTTATTATTGCAAAAAAGCCTAAACCTATTGATATCAACACATTATTACCATGGAAATAGTATATTGCTACTGTCCCAAACAATAAGCCCAGCAATAAAGCCACAAATACTTCTTTAAACAGAAGAGCAGCCAAAATAGCTATCAGAGGAGGAATAATACTAAACCACAATGGAATGGGGCTGATGGTAATCTGACTTTCTCCTAAAGAACATTGAATATTGTATTCTGTTTTCTCAAAAACTTTTACCGGCCATTTAAACTCTCCGTCTACCTTGCTTATGCGATAGGGAACCTGATTCACAACAATATTAACATATGTTAGGGTATCAATGGCAGGCACAATAGTTAATTGTGTCTCAACGCCAGCCATCACAACGAGTGGTTTCTTGACCACAAATTTTTCTGAATCTGAGGAAAAGCTGCGGAAGGGCAAAATAAAAATGGCCAAAATAACCAAAAACATACCACCCCGGCAAAACCTAATGTACTGATTCATAAGCCTTTTTTAAATTAAATATTTTATCGCATTGATGATGGCATCTTTATCAAACCCACATATTTTCTTTAACTCACTGGTGCTTCCATGTTCAACAAAACTATCGGGAATGCCCAGATTTTTTATATTTCCGGTAAAACTATACTTTACTTTCATTTCTGCAATAGCTGAGGCAAGACCACCTATTAAATTCCCATCTTCGATTGTTAGAATGGAAGAGTATTCAGCGAATATCCTTTGAATAAGCTCTTCATCCAGTGGTTTTAGAAAACGCATATCGTACACTGAAGGTTTTGCTTTTCCTTCTAATAAATTCAAAGCAGCTAAAACGTCGTTGCCAACTGTTCCCAGACTCAAAATGGCGATTTTTTCTCCCCAAAAAATCTGACGTGCTTTGCCAATGGGAATCATCTTCAATGGGCAAAGCTCTCTTTTCCAATAACCCAATCCACGGGGGAATCTGATAGAGATAGGTCCCTTTCCATAATTTTTTGCCGTTAGCATCATGTGTCGCAACTCGCACTCGTTGAGTGGAGCCGCAATTATCATGTTTGGTATATTTCTAAAATAAGCCAAATCGAAAGCCCCATGATGTGTAGGACCATCTTCTCCAACCAGTCCGGCCCTGTCCAAACAAAAAATTACCGGAATACTTTGAAGTGCTACGTCATGAATTACCTGATCGTAGGCTCTTTGCATAAACGTGGAGTAGATATTGCAAAAAGGTATCAGACCAGCCGAAGCAAGTCCCGCGGAAAATGTTACAGCATGTTGCTCTGCAATTCCCACGTCAAAGACTCGTCCGGGGAATTTTTCCTTCATAAAATGGAAGGATGAGCCGGAAGACATAGCAGGTGTAATTCCCACAACCCGTTTATCCTGTTCAGCTAATTCGAGTAATGTTAATCCAAATACATCCTGAAACTTATATGGCGTTGATAAAATCTGCTCATTGCTCTCCAGCAAACCCGTTTCTTTGTCAAAAGTACCGGGAGCATGATAGGTCACAGGGTCATTTTCTGCAGCGGGAAGTCCTTTGCCCTTTTTGGTAATAATGTGGAGAACTTTAGGCCCGTTAATTTTTTTCAAATCGTTGAGAACCTTCACCAATCTGGGGATATCGTGTCCATCGATGGGTCCAAAGTATCTAAAATTTAACGATTCGAACATATTGCTGTTTTTCAGCAGAGCTGTTTTAAGCGCAGCTTCTATTTTACTGGCCAGCCATTGCGACCTACTCCCCAGTTTATCAAATTTCCCCAGTAGATTCCACAGATCATCTTTAATTTTATTGTAAGTCTGCGAAGTAGAAATATTGGTTAGATATTTATGGATGGCGCCCACGTTGGGATCAATAGCAATACCGTTGTCGTTGAGAATAACGAGAAGATTGCTGTGGCTAACACCTGCATTATTGAGTGCTTCAATGGCCATTCCCGCAGTCATGGCTCCATCGCCAATAACTGCTACATGTTGTCTGTCGGTCTCTCCTTTAATCCGGGAGGCTTCGGCCATGCCCAAAGCAGCAGAAATACTGGTAGATGAGTGTCCTACGCCAAAAGCATCATATTCGCTTTCGCTCATTTTTGGGAATCCTGAAATTCCATAGAGCTTTCTGTTTGTATGAAAGACATGTTTTCGTCCGGTGAGAATTTTGTGAGGATAGGCCTGATGACCAACATCCCAGATAATTTTATCATAAGGAGCGTTGAAAACATAGTGAATTGCTATGCTCAGCTCCACAACTCCAAGACTTGAAGCCAGATGTCCATGTTGAGAAGAAACCACCTGAACAATAAAATTGCGTATTTCTGAAGCCAGTAATACAAGCTCCTCCTCCGATAGTTTTTTTAAATCAGCCGGATAATCGATTTTCGAAAGAATATGATAAAGTTCATTACTCATTAAAGGCAAAATTAGATAAAACAAGTAACGAACCATAGATTCGGCAATAAATGTTGTGAATCGAGTTTGCAAGATTTGAGCTGTATTAAAAGTATATCAAGGGTTATTAAATTTCCTGTATTTTTGTCAGCAAAAGATTGTTGTCCGATGGTGAGTTTAGTTAAACCCGAAGATTTATTGAATGCTTCAAATATCCTGAGAAAATTTGGGGGAAAGCCCTTGGCCAGACTCATATTGTATATTCTCGGTTTCAATAGAATAAACAAAATATACCAGGACAACCACCACCTTTCGCCTATTGACTTTATCCACGGAATTATAAAAGACCTGGGAATTTGCTACGAAATATCTGACCAGGACTTAGAAAATATCCCTTCGGACGGGCCTTTTATTTTAATTGGGAATCATCCTTTTGGAGCTGCCGAAGCCATTATTACTATTGAATTTATTGCAGAGAGAAGTCCTGACTTCAAATATATGGCTAATTTTTTACTTCAAAAAATAACCAATCTTGAAGGTTATTTTATTCCGGTGAATCCATTTGAGACTATGCAGCACTTGCGAAGCAGTTACTCGGGCCTTAAAAAAGCTTCTTTGCATTTGCAAAATAGGAGTCCATTGGGAATCTTTCCGGCTGGTGAAGTTTCTACCTATCGAAAGGATTTAGGAATGATTGCCGACAAACCCTGGCCCAAGTCCATTATGAAATTTATAAGAGCTCAGCAAGTAACTGTAGTTCCCATTTTTTACGAAGGAACAAACTCACGTCTTTTCCACTGGCTTGGAAAAATTCATCCAATGCTAAGAACCCTAAAACTTCCAACAGAAATTTTGAATAGAGATAAAAAAACAATTCGAATAAAAATTGGAACGCCCATATCAGTTGATGAGCAAGGCAGATTCGTAAACCTTGAAGATTATACCAAACATCTAAGGGATTCTACTTACAGACTTGGAGAAAAGAATTTATAAATTTGTGCAATGTTGTTGAAATCGAAATGATGCAAGAGAATATTATAGAACCTGTAGACCCGTTATTAATTGCAAATGAAATAGGGCTTCTTTCAGGTCAGCTATTGGTGGAATTAAAGAAATTTCAGGCTTTCACCGCCAAATCGTCTCAGATACCGTATACCATTCGCGAAATAGGTCGATTGCGCGAAATTACCTACCGCGAAGTTGGCGAGGGTACAGGAAAATCAATTGATTTGGATGAATTTGATGAATTTTGCGATCATATATTTATCTGGGATAAAGAGAATACCAGAATCGTTGGAGCCTATAGACTACTACCCGGAAAAAAAATAATGGAAGAAAAAGGCGTTTCGGGGTTCTATATAAATACACTGTTCGATTTAGACAAGGAAGTAGAACCTATTTTATGGAAATCCCTTGAATTGGGGCGCTCTTTTATTGTTCATGAATACCAAAAACGCCCAACCCCTTTGTTTCTTCTGTGGAAAGCACTACTCTTCTCGGTGTTAAACAGCGATGCCCGTTATCTAATTGGACCAGTGAGCATCAGTGGCATGTATACCGAAGAGGCTAAATCTCTGATTTTCTACTTTCTGCACAATTATTTCTTCGACCATGAAACCGCTGCTTTTATTCATCCGGTGAATAGCTATCAATTATCGTTACCAAAAGAATTTAACGAAAAATGGTTTGCAGAAGAAATTGGCAACGATTTCAATAAATTGGATAAGTATATTCAAACTTTTGACCCCGGTTTTCACACACCCATTTTGGTGAGACAATATATTAGTTTACTGGGAACAAAAGTTTTAGGCTTTAATGTCGATCCGCTTTTTAACAACTGCCTCGACGCGTTAATGCTTATGGATTTAACTAAATCACCTCAACAAACTATTGAAAATCTGGTAAAGGATCACCCAGACCCATCATCTATTTATGAAAAGCTTAAAAACGACGAATTCAGGGCTTGATAAAGTTTTTGTTATATTATAAATAACCTTTCAAAACATAAATAAATAATTATATTTGTGCAGGCTAATTTTAATTAACAAATGTATATAAATCAATCATTTATCAGCCAATCAAAGGAAACTATTGAAGCTTTTAATTCAATTCAATTTCTAAATCACAACAGCGTTGACCCTGTAAAACTTCTGGGTTTTAGCTGGATAAGCTATACCCCACAATTACAGGACAAACCTACTACTTTCATTTTTAGGGAAGAAAAACAAGAACTTTTGGTAGTGAAAGAAGGAGTGGTAAAAAAAGGTCATTGGGAAACACTGATTCTCTCAAACTCTATGCTTATTAACGATGGAGTTCAGGAGTTGCTTTTCAATATTGTGTATTTCGGGAATGTGGCAATGATTTTAAAAAAGGAAAATCTGGATGAGTATTTGATTCTGGTAAAGCGCAGCAAAGCCAACTTACAGGAAAAATCCTTGAGCACTGTTATTCAAGCCATGAGCGAGGATTATTTAAAAATCCAAAAACAATTCGACAATATCAATCTGGAATCAACCGACTCTACCCTTGAATTTGAAGACATTTCCGAATTCAGAGAATACAGGCTCTTTCCCTATGTTGCCACACTTGGTACCATTCTTATCATTATTGCAATCCTGGTCATACTTATCTCGAGTTTCTGGAAATAAACCTGACCTGATAAATAATAAAAAAAGGGCTGTCTGATGATTAAAGTGACAACCCTTTTCTTTTGCTATTTCTTAATGTCCTCCTCCATCGGGCATCAATAGCTTTTCGCCAGTATCTTCAACAATACGTTTTTGCCATTTTTCGCCATAACCGGGAAATTTTACATCGGGATTTTGCTGGCCGGGTTGTGGAGTTTTTACATTACCATCCATGTATTTCATAAACAGATATTTGTAGAAATCTTTCCAGGAATGAACTACCATGTCGGCTTGTGAACAAGAGTAATGGGTGAGATATTCAGCAGCCGCATAGGGGCTTTTGGCATATAAAATGCCAGCCTTCTCATCAACTGAGGCTGTATGCATAACAAATTGGTCTTCGAACATTTTTTGCTTTTTGGCAATCTCGGGATGGATGGCATTATAGCGGGTATAGGCAAAATTTGTAACCTGATTAAAAGCCCAAAAGGCTGCATCGTCCGACCATTCCATCATGGCGCCGTTTCCTCTTTCTACGGTTCGGGGAGCTTTGGTAATGCTGCAATACATGGGCATATAAACGGTGCTTGACGCATCGTCTACACCAAACCAGAAAATACCACCAATGGTGTTGGGTAACCAGCTGCGGCTTTGTGTTACGAAAGAGAATCCGGTTTGCTGAGTTGCAGTAACGCGTTCGTTGCAATAGCTTTTTCCATCCACTTTAAATGATAAGGGTCGCCAGCGGTAAGGGTTTCCATAAGGCCCAGCACCTAAATCCTTGCTCATATCGAGCTCGGTATCTTCGAGATGATCGCGCATAAAATCCATCATATCCTGAACAGAAACTTTTCTATTGGGTTTAACCCAAAGCGGCATACGATTGGTTGAGTAGGAGTCGGTATTTTCGTCGCCATTGGCAAGCTTTTTATCGTGATGAATATTGCCTTTTACATAATCCCAATGATTATTCATATCATCAGAAACCTTATTAAACATACTCCAGACCCTTATTTCGCAGAATCGAGCACCACCAAATTCCACAGGTGCATAGGTATCGGAAAAGCTAAAATTCTCGTCTTTACCCTTATAATAATTTTTACTGCGGGCAAATGAAATCACATCGGCTGCATACACATTCTCCACTTCGGGATTAAAAATTTTATCCATTTCGGTGGATGAAATAGAGGTTTTGCCATTGCTTAAAGGGAAGGTAGTAATACGAGCCTGATTGGCATGGCCAGAAACATAACCATCTGGAATTCTGCGGGCTACCCAAACAGCCCCTTTATTTTCCGGACCTTTGCTAATCATTTCCAAAATCCACACTTCGTTGGCATCGGCTATAGAAAAGGATTCTCCGCTGCTCAAATATCCATATTCTTCAACAAGACCTGCCATTATTTTTATGGCTTCTCTGGCATTTTTTGCTCTCTGAAGGGTAATGTAAATCAAGCTACCATAATCAACTATCGCTTTTGGGTCAATTAGTTCTGAACGGCCACCATAAGTGGTTTCGCCTATGGCCAATTGAAATTCGTTCATATTTCCAACCACATTATATGTTTGTGCTGCTTGTTTTATCTGGCCCAGATATTTACCAGTATCCCACTCATAAACATCGAGCATGGCATCGTTGGCCCATGTTGCTGCAGGCCAATGGTAGAGCTCGCCATAGAGCACATGGCTGTCGGCAGCATAACTAATCATGGTGGAACCATCAACCGATGCACCTTTGGTAATCAAATAATTGGTGCAGGCTACCGCCTTTTGTGAGCCGGCGAAAATTGCCAACCCCATAAAAGCAAGGATTATAATCTTCTTCATAATTTGTGTAGTTTAAGTTTATTAATGATGAAACAAGCAAAAGTAATTTTTTTCGACATATGGCCAATATGACCAAACATTATGATGAACTTTTTCTGTGATACATGGATCTCTTGAGCTAAGTCAATCGTAATGCCGCAATTTTGTCCACAAGGAATGTAGAAAGTTTTATATTCGACTCTACCGACCAGCCTGCTATATGCGGACTCAAAATAACTTTATCCGATTTTATGAGTCGCTGATAAGCTTCGGGAAGGTTAGAGCCATTGAGATTTTCGAACGATGTTTCTTCAAATTCCAAAACGTCTAAGGCGGCACCAAGCACTTTGCCTTCATCCAATCCATCCATCAGATCATTGGTATTTACCACCAAACCACGCGAAGTATTGATGAGATAAAAGGGTTTCGCCATTTCCTGAATCCATTTTTTATGGAACATATAGTGGGTTTCAGGCGTTAACGGAACATGAAAACTCACTATATCGGACTGTTTAAATATCGCTTCGAGCGAAACTTCCGTAATGAAAGGATGGTTGAAATTGGCTTTATATTTATCATACACCAGAATTTTCATTCCGAAACCCATGAGACGCTGAGCAAATGCCTGTCCCATAAATCCATAACCAACGAGACCAATGGTTTTTCCCATCATTTCAAATCCCCTGTTTTCTTCTCTTCGCCAAATTCCGAGCCTCACTTCGGCATCTACCCTGATTAAATGATTGCGCAAAGCGAGAATCATACCCACAGCATGTTCTGCCAGGGCATCGCGGTTGCCTTCGGGCGAGTTTAAACACTTAATTCCCAGCGATTCGGCTTTAGCCACATCAATATTTTCCATCCCTGCCCCCACTCTGGCAATAAATTTAAGCTGAGTTGCCTGCATTAGAAATCTCTCATCAATTTTGATTTTACTCCGAATAACAACTCCAGTATACTCTTGAATTACAGATAAATAATCGCTATAATTATAACTGGGAAAATGATGACATTCGAACCCCAACTCTTCCAGTTGTGCGGGTAAAATTGGATGGGTGGTATCGATAAATAGTACTTTTTTCATATTCTATTATTTATAAAATAGCTGATATATTGAGAGCAATTTGATTAAAAATCAGGGGAAGATGAAAGGGTTAACGCGGAGGATGGGTCAAAATGTTTGACGAGAATTTCTGCTTTCGATTGCCCAATGACCTCGATAAGCTCCTGGAGTTCAACCTGCTTTATTTTTTTAACCGATTTGAATTTTTTGAGCAATATTTCTGCAGTTTGGGGGCCAATGCCCTTAATATCAGTGAGCTCAGTTTTTAGGGTTCCCTTGTCTCTTTTGGAACGGTGGTGGGTAATACCAAACCTATGGGCTTCGTCGCGAAGCTGCTGAATTATCTTTAAACTCTCCGATTTCTTGTCGATATAAAGCGGGAGTGAATCGTCGGGAAAATATATCTCTTCGAGTTTTTTAGCCACTCCAATAACTGTTATTTTCCCTCTCAACCCAAGCTGCTCCAGGCTCTTAACCGCCGAGCTTAACTGTCCTTTTCCTCCATCAATAACTATGAGTTGCGGTAGTGGACTTTCCTCTTCTATCAACCGGCTATAACGACGCATAATTACTTCCTCCATGGATGCAAAATCGTTGGGGCCTTCAACAGTCTTTATATTGAAATGCCTGTAGCCACTTTTATTTGGTTTGGCATTTACAAACTGAACCATGGCTGCAACCGGATAATCCCCCTGAAAGTTTGAATTGTCGAAGCATTCAATTTGGCGGGGCAACTCATTCATTCTCAAGTCCTCTTTCATTGTTTCCAGAATTCTTTTTACATGCCGCTCTGGATCAACCAAATCCTTTTTCTTCTTTTTTTCGAGCTGATAATATGCTGCATTTCGCTCGGAAAGTTCTAAAAGCTGCTTCTTGTCGCCTATTTTGGGGATGGTGATTTGTGTATTGGGGAAGGTAAATTCCAGCCCAAAGGGGAGAATCATTTCGGGCGATTCGAGATTGTACATGGAGCGTATTTCGGCTATCCCCATTTCGAGCAGTTGAACGGGAGTTTCGTCGAGTTTCTTTTTAAGCTCGATGGTAAGTGTTTGAACAATAGCACCATCTATCACTTTCAGAAAATTCACATACGCGGATTCTTCATCCTCAATGAACGAAAACACATCCACATTTTTAATTTTGGGATTCACCACCAGCGATTTGCTTCGATAATTGGTGAGTATTTCCAGTTTTTCCTTAACCATTTGAGCCTTTTCAAATTCCATTTGGTCAGCAAATCCCATCATTCGTTGTTTCAATTCTTGTATCAAGGTGGTGATATTCCCCTTTAATATCCGTTCAATATCTTTAATATTATCGGAATAGTCAGTCACTGATTGCTTTCCAATACATGGCCCAAGGCATTTGCCAATATGATAATCGAGGCAAACTTTAAATTTCCCTGTTTCGATGTTTTTGGAGGAAAGCACATAGCCGCACGATCTGAGTGGATAAAGCTGGTGAATGAGCTCCAGAATGGTTTTCATCATTCTTCCGGATGCATAAGGGCCATAATATTGGGCACCGTTTTTTATACGGTTTCGGGTTGAAGTCACCCGCGGAAAATCTTCGTTATATATGGTTATCCACGGATAGGTTTTGTCGTCTTTGAGAAGGATATTATATCGCGGTTGATACTTTTTAATTAGGTTATTCTCCAAAAGAAGCGCGTCCATTTCAGTTTCAACCACAATATAGCTCAGCCGCTCTATCTTCTTTACCAGCACTTTGAGTTTCCCCGATTGGTTTTGAAGGCCTGTAAAATAGGATGAGACTCTTTTCTTTAGGCTTTTGGCTTTCCCCACATAGATAATCTCATCGTTTTTATCATAATACTGATAAACCCCGGGTTGGTCGGGTAATAACTTAATTTGGTCGGTAATGGATGAATTCCCTGTCATGGGCAATTATTGATTATTTCTAAAGCCATCCCAGCCCTGAGCTGTAATTGGAATTGCAGTATCGGCAGTTGTAATTAACTGAGCTCCTGTTGCTTCATCCATAATATGACCAATCACTATAAAAGAGTCGTCGTCTTTAATTTTATCGTAATCCGTTGGATTTATGGTAAATAGCAGCTGATAGTCTTCGCCACCATTTAGGGCAAAAGTAATAGGGTGAATACGAAAATCTTCCGCTACCTGATTTGTAACAATATCAATGGGGATTTTGCTTTCGTAGATATGACACCCAACTTTCGATTGATGGCAAATGTGAAGTATCTCCGATCCCAACCCATCGCTGATATCAATCATTGAAGTTGGTATGATATTCAAATCGTGAAGCTTGCTCACAATGTCTAATCTGGCTTCGGGCTTAAGCTGTCTTTCGAGGAGATATTCGAACCCGGAAAAATCGGGCTGAACTTCGGGGGTTTTCTCAAACACCTTTCTTTCTCGTTCGAGCAAAAGCAACCCGGCATAAGCCGACCCCAAATCGCCGGTTGTTACAATTAAATCGTTTTCACGAGCACCATTTCTTTTCACAATTTTTTCGGGAAGAGCCTTGCCCAAAACCGTAATCGAAATAATTAAACCACTGGTGCTGCTTGTGGTATCGCCACCAATCAGGTCGATCTTATGTTTTTTACAAGCAAGCTTAATGCCTTCGTAGAGTTCCTGAATGGCTTCGAACGAAAACCGGTTGCTAATGGCCAAACTTACTGTGATTTGGGTAGGCTGAGCGTTCATGGCGGCTATATCGGACAAATTTACCATCACGGCTTTATAGCCCAAATGCCTGAGCGGCACATAGTCCAGGTGAAAATGCACGCCTTCGACCAGCAAATCGGTTGAAACCAGAACCTGTTCGTTGCCATTAAATTGCAGTACAGCCGCATCGTCTCCGACACCATATTGGGTTGTTTCCTGCTGAATTTCAATTCCTTCTGTAATTAAATCGATTAATTTAAACTCCCCAAGATCAGAAATTTCGGTTCTGTTGGCTCTCTTTTCGAACATATTGTGTTTTTTTACAAAAGTACTAAATGGCTTCTCATAATTATTATCTGCCCAGTGAAAACTATATTTGTTTTTTATCGGGTTACTCCATCGTAATCAATAAATATCTACATTAGCCTAAATATTATCACTATGGAAAATGTAAGTCTATATTTTTGGGGAACTTATATCATGCTCTGCGTTGTATTTGGTATGATAGGAAAAAACACAAAACTTGGTTTTTGGTGGGTATTTATCATCAGTCTCTTTTTAACCCCGGCCATTGGAATGGTTGTATTGCTCACGTCCAAAACAAAAAGCAACCCGGTGACGAAAAAATAGATCGTAAAAATCCGAATTAAGCCAATTATTAGACTTTTGTTATTATGCAAGCATAAATAAAAGTAAGGATTTTGCTTTAATGTAATCTAATTTGCCCGGGGTTTATTTAAAACTCCCTCAAATTAGCTTTCTATTTACTTCACAATCAAAGCAGTTTTATCATCAAAAAATTGTAATTTAACCCCTTAAAGTATTTTTTCTTTTTATATCCATTGTTTTTTAATTAACAATGAATGAGATAATTTTGCAACCGTTTTTAATAATCACTAAAAAACAGATTAGACAATGAAACCAACACACATTGAACATATTGGAATTGCAGTAAAAAGCCTGAACGACAGTATTCCTTATTACGAGGAAGTACTGGGATTGAAATGTTATTCGGTTGAAGAAGTGGTCGATCAGAAAGTTAAGACAGCTTTTTTCATGGTTGGACAAACAAAGATTGAACTGTTGGAAGCCACCAGCGAAGAGAGTCCGATAGCTAAATTTATTGAGAAAAAAGGCGAAGGCATTCATCATCTGGCCTTTGCCATGGAAGACGTGGCTGAAGCATTGACTCATGCAGAGGGCAAAGGAATACAACTTATTGATAAACAACCAAGACCAGGCGCCGAAGGTTTAATGATTGGATTTATGCACCCCAAATCAACAGGTGGTGTTTTGACCGAATTTTGTGCTAAAAAGAAATAATTAAATATTGAAAATAAAATAATAATGGCCATTCAGGAAAAAATTAATCAACTCATCCAAATGAGGCAGCAGGCTGCCCTTGGAGGAGGAGAAGCAAGAATTGCATCGCAACATGCAAAAGGGAAATTAACAGCCCGCGAACGAATTGAAGTATTGCTCGACGAAGGAAGTTTCGAAGAGATTGACATGTTTGTAACCCATCGTAGCACCAACTTCGACATGGATAAACAGCTTTATCTGGGCGATGGAGTTATCACCGGGCACGGGACTATCGACGGTAGAGTAGTTTATGTTTATTCTCAGGATTTTACTGTTTTTGGCGGATCATTATCCGAAACATTCGCCCTGAAAATTTGCAAAGTTATGGACATGGCCATGAAAATTGGAGCCCCCATTATTGGCATAAATGACAGTGGTGGCGCCCGTATTCAGGAAGGTGTAAACAGCTTGGCTGGTTATGCAGAAATTTTTCAGCGGAATATTATGGCATCCGGGGTTGTTCCTCAAATCAGTGCCATTTTTGGCCCTTGCGCTGGCGGAGCTGTATATTCTCCAGCCTTGACCGATGTTATTATTATGAGTGAGAACTCCAGCTATATGTTTGTAACTGGTCCGAAAGTAACAAAAACTGTAACCGGAGAAGATATATCCATCAATGATTTAGGTGGTGCCGATGTTCATACCATGAAATCGGGGGTTGCTCATTTTAAAGCCGAGAGTGAGGAAGAAGGTCTCATGCTCATTAGAAAAATGCTGGAGTATTTACCCAACAACAATATGGAAGAACCCATTCAAACCACTTGCAACGATCCATTGGACCGTCGCGACGACAATTTAAATGAGATAATTCCCGAAAACTCCAACCAGCCCTACGAAATGAAAGACGTAATCTGGAGCATTGTTGATGACCACGAATTTTTTGAGTTTCAAAGGCATTATGCCAAAAATATAATTACAGGGTTTGCCAAGTTTAACGGCGTTCCAACAGGTATAGTAGCCAATCAACCCAACTATTTGGCAGGGGTTCTCGATATTAACGCCAGCCGAAAAGCAGCACGATTTGTCAGATTCTGCGACGCCTTTAATGTGCCCATTCTAACTTTGGTCGACGTTCCCGGATTTTTACCCGGTAGCAATCAGGAACATGCCGGTATTATTACCCATGGCGCCAAACTTATGTTTGCCTATGGCGAGGCAACAGTTCCAAAAGTAACTGTAACTCTGCGCAAATCGTATGGTGGTGCTCATGATGTAATGAGTTCTAAACAACTGAGAGGCGATGTAAACTACGCATGGCCAACAGCCGAAATTGCAGTAATGGGAGCCAAAGGAGCCATTGAAGTATTGGAAGGCAAGAAAATAGCTTCACTTTCACCCGAAGAAGCCGCCGAATTTATTCAGAAAAGAGAAGTTGAATATGTAGAGAAATTTGCAAATCCATATAATGCTGCCCGTTTCGGATATATTGACGATATCATTGAGCCCAGAAATACCCGCTTTAGAGTTATTCGTGCCTTTAGAACACTCACCAACAAGAAAGATATGAACCCTCCTAAAAAGCATGGAAATATCCCATTATAACAACAAAAACTATGATAGCAAATAATTTAATACTCCTGAATGTAACCAATTGGGATTTTGCAATAACAGTAACCTATGTAGGGTTCTCAATAGTTTTTATTGCACTTCTGTTTCTGTTTTTAACCTACCTGTTCATTCCAAAAGCACTGGATTTATACACCAGAGCCAGGCTACGCAGGCAAGGAAAAAAATGTGCAGAAACCAGTACCTTAAATCTTTCGGGCAACGTAAACGCAGCCATTGGCATGGCCATTATGCTCTTTATGCACGAAAATCATGATATAGAGAGCGGTAAAATAACCGCTAAAAAACTTTCGAAACGCTATTCTCCCTGGAGTTCGAAAATATATACCATCATGGGAGGTTTAAATTCCAGATTTTAAAATAAAAACGTATGAAATCATATAAATTCAAAATTCAGGGTCACGAATACGAAGTGGAAATTAAAAACACTGAGGGGAATATTTTTGATATAGAAGTCAATGGAACACCTTACACTGTTGAGCTTGATAGAGAAATCAAACAAACCAAAACCCCAACATTGGTTCGTAGTGCTGTGGCAACGCATAAGGTAATTGAAAAAACTGAAGGCAGCGGCGCATCAGATGTTAAATGTCCGCTCCCAGGTATCATTTTAAATATATTCGTAAAAGAGGGGGATCAGGTAAAGGCCGGCGATCAGCTCATAAAGTACGAAGCCATGAAAATGGAGAATATTTTAACTGCAGAAAAAAGCGGAACTATATCTTCGATTAAAGTAAACCTTGGTGATACAATTATTCAGGATCAATTAATTATGCAAATCAAATAAAATGGCTCTAAGAAAACTCTTCACAATTATTGGTGCCATAGCCATTATAGTCATGGTTTCCAGTAGCTTTAGAATGCACGAATCAGCAGATTCTGCATCAACTTCAACGACCACTACCACCTCACTTTCGCAAGATGTTCCGGAAGAGACAAATCAGGGTTTGGCCGGGGTTGAAAAATTTTTAATGTATTCTGGGTTTAGAAATGCTACATCAGGCCATTTTATAATGATTGCTGTTGGTCTGTTCTTTATTTTTCTAGCCATAAAATACGACTATGAGCCCTTACTTTTGATTCCAATTGGAACCGGAATACTTATAGGAAATATCCCCTTTCTTGAAGGTGCCGGGCTCAAACTGGGTATTTACGAGACAGGCAGTGTGATGAATTATTTGTATTATGGTGTCACTGCCGGTATTTACCCTCCACTAATATTTCTGGGTATTGGAGCAATGACTGACTTTTCATCACTCATTTCAAATCCGAAACTAATGCTTTTGGGAGCAGCTGCTCAGATTGGAATCTTTGCCACATTTCTCGGGGCTATTGCGCTTGGCTTTAACCCCCTTGAAGCTGCATCTATTGGGATTATTGGAGGTGCTGATGGTCCAACTGCTATCTTTTTATCTTCCAAATTAGCCAATGGGATAACCCTTTACGAGGGAAAACCTGTTATGAATCTAATTGGCCCAATCGCTATTGCAGCATACTCTTATATGGCACTCGTACCTGTGATACAACCTCCGGTTATGCGATTACTAACCACAAAAAAGGAACGACTTATCAGAATGCGTCCTCCCCGTGTGGTACCAAAATTCGAAAAGATATTATTTCCAATTTTAGGCTTGATATTAACCGGCTTTATATCTCCGAGTTCTTTACCATTGCTTGGAATGCTTTTCTTTGGAAATTTACTTCGCGAAAGTGGTGTAACCAAACGATTGGCCGAAACAGCCCGAACATCGATGATTGATACGGTTACCATTATTCTTGGAATTACTGTGGGGGCTTCAACTCAAGCTACCGTTTTTCTAAAAGATACTTCGCTGATGATTTTTGGACTTGGTGCAGCTTCGTTCATTGTGGCTACTGCAGGAGGAATCCTTTTTGCCAAGTTTATGAATCTTTTTCTTTCCGAAAACAATAAAATTAACCCCCTGATAGGTTCAGCAGGAGTTAGTGCTGTACCGGATAGTGCCAGGGTTTCTCAAATTGAAGGATTGAGATATGACCCTAAAAATCACTTGCTTATGCATGCCATGGCGCCCAATGTATCGGGTGTTATCGGATCGGCAGTGGCTGCCGGTATATTATTAAGCTTTCTGGGGTAATTTAAAATTTTAGACTCTTAGAGCCCTTGCCATAAAATGGTGAGGGTTTTTTTATTTTCAGTTCGCTTCTAAACTCAAATTTGGATTAGATTTGTACATCATAAACCCCAAAAGAAATGAAAAAGTTTTATTATTCTGCTGCTTCAGTGATACTGATAGTTGCTCTGGCGGTCAGTCTCTATAACAAGCAGGACTCCCGCGAAGCTTACCAAAAGTTCATCAATATTGAATTAAAGCAATTTTACGAAAATCCTCCCAAAGACACTTCTGACAAGAAGGCTTTGGGACAGCCCGATATGGCGGCTTTGCAAGAATATTATCAGGTAATGGACCCAAAGGAAAAACGGGTTCCCCGGGAACGTCTATTTGCGGCTCAGCGAAAAATGACCGACATTCTCCAGAATAGCCGCACCAGATTTTCCGACAATATCCGTTGGGATAATATCTCGAGCAATATGGGTGGCCGCACCCGGGCTTTAATGTGGGATCCAAACTCTGCCACAGGAAACAAGGTCTGGGCGGGCTCGGTAACGGGCGGAATCTGGTTCAACAACGACATAACTGATCCATTATCTTCATGGCAACCTGTTGATGATTTTATGGCCTCCTTATCGGTTAGTGTAATATCCCATGATCCAAACAATACCCAGATTTTTTACGCTGGAACTGGCGAGGCTCCAACGGCTATCATCACCTATCGTGAATCATCAGGACGTGGCGTAGGAATCTGGAAATCAATCAATGGAGGGGAATCCTGGGATATCATTCCATCAACTCAGGAATTTGCCTATGTCAACGATATTGAGGTAAGGAACGAAAATGGCAACTCAGTAATTTATGCCGCAGTAGCCTCGGGAAAATATATGGGCGAAGACTATAATTCTCAACCCACCGATGGTCTTTATCGTTCAACAGATGGCGGTGAAAGCTGGGAACAGGTTTTGCCCAACATCACCGACCTCGATATTCCTTATGCACCTGCCGACATTGAAATAGGGACCGATGGCAGGATTTATATTGGGACCATGCGAAATATCGATGGCGAAGGCGGAGCAACAATTCTATACTCCGATGAAGGAACTGCAGGAAGCTGGACAAAAAATGAAGAATATAAAACCATCATTGAAAATGGATACGGTCAATACTATTTACCGGGTCGTGTGATGATTTCATCAGCACCATCGGACGAAAATATAGTGTATGCGATAGTTGGAGCCGGTTACTTAAACGGGTTTGGGTATTATCATGGTCCTTTTGTTCTAAAATCAACCGACAAGGGAGAAACATGGGAACAGAAAAATATACCAGACAACGCTGCAAACTGGGCAAGTTTAAGCTGGCATGCCTTTTCCATTGAAGTGGATCCAAACAATCCGGAGCATTTCTATGTTGGGGGTTTAGACCAATATCACAGTCTAACGGGGGGAGGTTCGTATAAACATGTGAGTGATTGGTCGCTTATGTATTATGGTGGTGGCGACGAATATATCCATGCCGATCAACATGTTATTAAATTCAAACCGGGCTCATCAACAGAAATTATTTTTGGTTCCGATGGCGGTGTATTTTATACCAACAATGGTGACAATACTTTTCCGGTGTTTCAGGAAATGAACAGAAACTATTCAAGCCTTCAGTTCTATACCTGCGATATTCATCCAGAAATGGGAACTGCAGAATATATTGGGGGTTTGCAAGACAACGGAACCCTTTTATATACAGGCAGCTCTCTAGACATCAACGATATGATTAACGGTGGTGATGGAGCATATTGCTTTTTCGATAAGGATGATGGTGATATTTCAATAGCCTCCTACTATTATAACAGATATACCATTTATGAAAATGGGAACACTGTGAATTATCTGGGAAGCGACGAAACAGGAACTTTCGTCAGCCCAGCTGCATTAGATTATGATGACAATATTCTTTATGCCAATGGGGTATCTTTCTTTATTGACAATGCCAATACGCTTTTTAAAGCCTCGGGCCTTCCCTATCCCACCAACGAAGACATGATAGATATTGGTACAAATGTGATGACCTGGTTTACCAATGTGACTTATTCACCCCATTCCGCCCCCGGAAAATCAACCTTGTTTGTTGGTAGCAATGCCGGGCATTTATTCAAAGTAACAGATGCTCAGGCAAGCCCACAGTCCGAAGAAATTGGTTCTCCCGATTTTCCCACAGGTGCTATCAGTTCCATAGCCATTGGGGGTTCGGAGGATACGCTTTTGGTTACTTTTAGCAACTATGGAGTTAGCTCTATCTGGCAAACTTACGATGGCGGAGGAAGCTGGCGTGAAGCAGAAGGGAATTTGCCCGATATGCCCGTTCGTTGGGCCATTTATCATCCTTACAACAGCAAGCAAGCAATTATTGCTACAGAATTGGGGGTTTGGGAATGTGTAGATTTGCGACAATCTGATCCGGAATGGATTCCCACCATAGAAGGAATGGCCAATGTGAGGGTAGATATGCTTCGCATTCGTGAAAATGATTTAACTGTTTTGGCTGCCACTCATGGAAGGGGATTATTCACTGCCACCTATCATTATAACACTGTTGGCATCAGCGATTTACAGGAAATGTCAGATTTTCAGGTTTGGCCAAATCCTTCCAATGGAAAGATTAATATCACATTTAAAAACCCATTGAACATCCAGTCAACTTTGACTGTTAGCTCTCTTGATGGTAAAAAAATATTGGAAACAGAAATATCCGGAGAAAAAAGTTTCATCGATTTAAGCAACTATTCGCCGGGAAATTATGTCTTGGAATTAAAGACTTCTAAAAACCACTACTCTAAGACGATTACAATTTTGTAAGATTGTATCTGTTTTGTTCATCGGACGGACTGGCCTCACCAGTCCGTCTTTTTTTATATTTGCAAAAAATTCCATAGTTTATGTTCAGGCAAATTTTTATAATACTGCTGATATTTAACCTGTTATCTTGCACCAGCAACTATCATTTTGAACAATCTGATCGTTTTAAAGACCATAACTGGGTTAAATTTAATGATTTGGAATACAGTTTCCAGGTGGAAGCTGGTAAAGAATACACCATTTTGGGGGAACTTCATACAGACTCTACTTTCCGGCAGCGAAAAATAGAAGTGGGATTTTATTTGTATTTACCCGATGGTAGCGAACGACTGGAAGATAAATCGATAAAAGTACTCGATTACGATTTAAATCCCCTAGGAAAAAATATGAATGGAGAATTTATTTTGCCAATAAATGTCAAATCGAACCTATTGATAAAGGAATCGGGGACTTTAAAATTGGTAATCAGCAATCATTCACAATATCTAGACAATTATGGCTTTGCCGGATTAAAAATTATGGCAATCGAAAAATAAATCCGCATCTATTATTTAGCTGATTCACAATATTTTGAAGTGACATTTTCTGTTGATTTCACTTATTTTCAGAAATAATTATTTCCTCCTGCAACTATTCTTTTTGTTTTGAAGTCTTAAACACAGCAATTGGTTCGCTAAAAAAGGATTAAATGTTTGAGAATTAAGATAAATTATTGCAACAATGCAACTAATTCAAACATTAAAATGTCTATCCTTTTCACGTAGACTTGTTGTTTTATCACTTAGAATCGTATCGAGTTCTTTGATTTATTTTTTGGAATTTTTACCAAATTACCTTGTTTAGCGGGTAAAGCGTTTTTCTATAAATGAATAATAGTTAATTTTACCCGCCAAAACACACAGGCTGTAAAATAACTTCATGGAGGAAGAACAACTCATACAAAAAGTACTGGCGGGCAACACTCAGGCGCAAAAAATCTTTTACGACCGATTTGCATCCAGAATGTATGGAGTTGCCTTACGTTTTGCACATGACAGAGAAGAAGCCGGAGATATATTGCAGGAAGGTTTTGTAAAGGTTTTTTCAAATCTAAGCAGCTATAGAAACGAAGGAAGCCTTGAAGGTTGGGTTCGGCGAACCATTATCAATACCGCCATCAACTACTACAAGAAAAATCTGAAACACCGAAGCAATGCTGATATTGACAAAATTGTCATCTACGAAAAAAGCGATGATGTTTCGGCTATTGACCAGCTTTCGGCTGGAGAACTCATGAAACTCATCTCCGAATTGCCCGATGGCTACAGAGCTGTTTTTAACCTTTATGTTATTGAGGGTTATCAACATAATGAAATTGGTGAATTGTTGAATATTTCAGAAAATACGAGCAAATCGCAGTTAGCACGAGCACGTGCTTATCTGCAAAAACGAATTACAAACAAATAAATGGAAGTTAATAAACATACAGATTTTGACCAGATTTTTAAAGAGAGGCTTCACGATTACGAAGTTACTCCCCCTGAGAATATTTGGCAAGGCATTCAGGATCAAAGCCTGGATGTTGCTCAGGGTCGATCCTCCTCATGGAGATGGTGGGCTGCTGCTTCTGTTGTTGCCCTGCTTTCGGTAGGTGCCTACTTCTATTTTGCTTCCGAAGAAATGCCTTCGGAGTTGCCTTCGCTTAATCCTTCTGAAGAAGCTTCAAAAACCATATCAATAACTCCGGAAACTCCTGCAGGTACTGAAAACACAACGAATATTACCAAAATTACTAAAGAAACTCAGCCTAAAAAACAAGCATCTCTTGCAGTTAATGCATCTGAGCCATCAATAATAATTGATGATGAATTTGTTCCCCACCAGATAATTGAAAAATCTCCAACAATACTTACTGAAGTTAATACTCCTGATAATAAAACTATTATTATAGAGGAAATGGAGCTTATTTTTGAAAATGAAGTAACGGGCGAAACAATAAACTCTGTGGTTTCCTTTGATAAAAACGACAATACTGCTTCGAATGCTTCAAAAGCCGGACGTGATTTCTTTGATGACGATGCCATTGAAAAAATGACTCAGGGCCATGAAAATGAAAACTATTGGAAACTGGGTCTTGAATTTTCACCCGAATGGATTACAATTCCCGAAAATGACAACAATATCCGCTCTTTTGGTTTAGATTTATCTGGAAAATATTTTTGGGGTAACTGGTTCGTTGAAAGCGGATTAGGTATTGCCATAAGCAAAGATGACGGGATTTATCAAGTAGATTATCAGGAATCTGTTTATAAAGGTTCATATCAGGATGTTTATGAAGTTGGTTTCGATACCAGCAGCGGAGCTCCGGTTCCTATCTATTATACCAAGCTGGTTAATGTTTATGATACCATGGACAAAGTCATTGTAAAGGAAGAGAAAAACACCTACGCCTACCTGAATATTCCTTTAAACATAGGCTATTCACGGGATTTAGGTAACAGATTTACCTTATATTTTAAAGGAGGAGTCATAGCAAGCTTCAAGGTTTATGAAAGCATTCCAACACCCACTGTCGACGGAGATAACACTTCCATTATTAAAATAACTCCCCTGTACTTCGAAAGAACGCCCTGGCATTTGCAGGCTCAGTTAAACATGGGTCTTGATTATAGAATCACAGACAAGTTCCTGTTTGGAATTGAACCAAATGCCCGATATTATATCAAATCGCTTGTGGAACCTAATAATGGGGGAAATCCTAATGGTTTTGGAGTAAAAATTGGATTTAAATACATTATAAAATAGAGGGGATGGAACGATGAGAAAAATTTACATAATTGCAGTTTTCCTTATGAGTTTATTGGGTAATCAAGTACTTGTTGCCCAAGATGATAGTAAAGACAGTTTTAGCTTTGGAGGTCATGTTTTCTCAGAATTTTTTCCTATTGAGCATGGTTATGTATATCTTTATTCCTACCCAGACTTAACGCTTGTTGACCAAGAAGCCATTGATACTCTGGGATATTATTATTTCTACAGAAAACCCGCAGGACAATACTTAGTCTATGCCGGTCTTACCCTCGATGATCCTAATTTTGGACAATTTGCGTTCACCTATTACCCCAAATCGGCCATCTGGGAAGATGCCGAAATTATTGAAATACAAGCTACCAGTTGGGAATATGATATCAAACTCATCAATCAGGAAGAAGATGGGCTTGGACAAGGAAATGGCAAGATTTCCGGAATTGTGACAAATACTGATGCTAAGCCCATGGCTGAGAATGTGGATGTTATTCTTTTCTCGAACGAAATGGAATCCATCACCCATGTTTTGACCAATTCAAATGGTCAGTTTTTATTTGACAAAATAGAAACAGGCTCTTATATATTATACCCTCAAATAACCGGAATGACTACCGAGCCCATTTTTATTACTATTTCCGACGAAAATTCACAACACACCGACATCGCTATAGAAATAAAAAATGGGATGATAAGTAGCTCTATCAACGAAACCATCATTCAGAAAAATTCTTTCAAGCTGTTCCCAAATCCTGCCTCAAACAATATCAATCTGCAATTCATAACCTACCGATTTGGTGAAATCACCACCAAAATTTATGATTTGAATGGAAGAATGTTGCTCGAGAACAGCGATATTTTCCACAACGAACTATATTCCGGCAATATCAATACTTCTGAATGGCCATTGGGCATGTATTTGGTTGAAGTTTATATTGACGGCGAAATGGCAATTCAGCAAAAATTGGTGATTATAAGATAAGCCAACCCCCGAATTCCCTTAACATTTTCTTTTATTTTCTTACTCACTGCATTTGGCTTTGGCAGTATATTTTTGTGCAAAACAATGGAATATGAATACCCGAAGAATTTTTCTAAAACAAGCGTTAGCCGCCGGAATTGTTGCCCCAGCTGTTGGCCTGAGCCAATCTATTTTTAATCAGGAAATTACAGACTCAAATCTCATAGAAAAATTAACCAATGACGAGCTTTTGGCCGAATATAAAAAGTGGGTTGATGCTTATGTGATAGAAGTGAAGAAAGAAAAAGAGCTTCAGCGGGAACTAAAACCCAATGAAGCCCTGGTGAATTTACCAGACCAAATGGAAAAAATGATGCCCTGGTTTCAATCACGCTTCAATCAACCCCAGTTTTTGGAAGATTTTATTTCAATATCTAAGCAATTGACATCAGAAATTGACGGGAATTTTTAAACCCTATCCCCAATTATCAATATTAACTACTTTTATTTTATATCCCTTCTTCATAGTCAACGACAAAATTCTATCTTTACAGTTTAGAAAAACTGACCAAAAAATAATTAATTATATCATTGATTTATTGTATGTTATGTTTTTCGCCATATTTCCACAACAAAAAGACGAAGGTATTTTTTCGGTTTGTATTCCACCAAAAAGGGCAAAGCGAAGGAGAGTAAAAACAGACTAATGAAGCAGTTCAGGCAACTTTGCCGGGATGGTGAGGTCATAAGGGTGAATTTGAATGATGGAATCTTTAGATGAACTAATCAACGATTGCAAAATTGGTAAGCGTAAGGCACAGGCTATTCTTTATAAAAAGTATGCCTCGCGACTACTTGGATTGTGCATGAGGTATAGTAAATCGAGAGATGAGGCGGAGGATGTTCTTCAGGAGGGATTTATAAAAATCTTCAATAAGATACACTCTCTCGAAAAAAACAGTTCATTAGAACCCTGGATGAAACGGATCATGATTAATACGGCAATAAACTCTTATCATAAAAACCTGAAATTCAACGTTAATCAAGATATTGATGAGGTATTTGTGGAGGAAGGTATTGAGGAAAAAATAGACTATATGCCCAATGTATCACCCCAAATGGTGATGAACTATATTCAGGAACTTCCCGAAGGATATAGGATGGTACTCAATATGTATGTGTTTGATGGTTTTTCGCATAACGAAATAGCAGAAGAACTAAGCATTTCTGTAAACACATCGAAAACTCAGCTGCTAAAAGCACGAAAAAAACTCAAATTAAAATTTCAAAGCGCATCGGAAGGCAATCGTATATGACAAAGAACAAACTAAATATGGACAATTTTTTGAGAGAATCTCTGGAACATGTGGAGATAAAACCCTCTCAGAATGTTTGGAAAAATATTTCCAAACAGTTGATCATATTGGAGCTAATTAGATTTAACTTCACCAATTTCGGAAAAATCTGGTTTTTTTCGGGGCTTGCTGTGGTTGCAACCATTGGCGGAATTACTTATTATAACTTTTTGAATAAATCTAACGATATCCAACAAACCAGCCAGTCAACAGAAATAACTATTTCACAGAATGCAACCATTGACAACTCAGTTACTGAACCCATTGCATCGTTGAAAATAATTACCAACCCTGAAGAAATTGAAACTGAATCTTCGCCACAAGCAAGTTCCAATAAAACTTACCATTCAGTGCAGAAAACAGGAATGCAAAATAAAGCCAATCTGGCCCTGACAACTATAAACGAGGAATCTAAACTGTTAACTTCCGGTGAAAGGCTCTATTTTAAAGGCCAACCTCTGATGCGGAGAGAAATAGGATATTTACCAGAAAAAGAGAAGACTATGATTGAAAATCCGCAGAAATCTGATGATTCTGCCGGTTTAGAAAGTTCGGGTTTAAATACCACAAATCAAAATACGAATTGGGTTCTTTCCGGATTTTATCAGCCCGAATGGCCTGTAAGTAACGCTGAAAATTACAATACTACCAATCAGATTGGACTGAAAGCAGGCGTGGAGTACAACCGATGGAATGCCAATATTGGAATAGGCTATCAATGGGGAAAAACTCCCACCAAATATCTAAACGAATACAGCACCTTTGACAGTGTAGGTTTTTTTTACGATATAGACTATTTTGAGGTGGTTCCGGGTTACCCCGACTCAGTAATCATTCATTATACCACAGTTGCCATTTTCGACTCAGTAGCACAAACCGCAGAAATGCAAGGCCAGGACAAAACCAGAGAATGGATTATTATTCCCCTCGAAATTGGTTATAGATTTATCAAATTGGGTAAATACGAGCTTAATGGTCAACTCAATGCTCAATTTGGTTTCCTGACCAATGACAGAAAAAAAGACGAAACATACTCTTTATCATCCAGTTACATCATTAAAGATATAACCCCAACACCCAACCCCTATTATATTCAAATGGGATTGGGGCTTGAGAATAGTTTCAATTTGTTGCCCCATTGGTGGATTTATGCCGAGCCCAAAGTGAATTACTATTTAAACAATAGCTTTACTTTAAATGGAAGCCGAAAAGGCCCGGTGAGTTTTGGAATTCAAATAGGTTTAAAATATAAATTGTAGGAGGCAAGAAATGAAAAAACTGATACTTATACTTGGTTTGATATTAGTGTTTGGAAGCTATATTCAATCGGCAACCGATACCACCTGCATAGCTAATTTTAATTATGAAATAGCGGAATCCTATGGCAAACCAAGCATTATAAAATTCGAAAATCTATCGGAGGGTGAAATAACTGCTGTTCATTGGGATTTTGGCGATGGAAGCACTTCGGCAGAATCCAACCCATTGCATTATTTTCCGGCCAATGGCAACTATGAGGTGTTGCTTCGCGTTAGCAACAATCTGTCGTCGGACGAAATCACCAAAACAATTTCCGTTTCTATCAGTCTGAGTGTGGATTTTAGCTTTAAACTCGACACCAACAATGTGGTTCCGAATACATTCATTTTCAGCAGTACGGTTTTAGGACCCTACGATCAGTTGATTTGGAAATTTGGCAAAGAGGTGATTGCCGACGTTAAAGATACCATTCACTCCTTTGCCCTGGAAGATCATGATTATCAGGTTACTTTATCGGCTATTTACACTTTCAACGATACTTCAAGGCTTATAAAAGCTATAGCTAAAGGCTTAACCACAGCACGTTATATGGATTTAGGAGGGCAAATTTTTCTGGGCGACAGCCTCATGAACAACCCCTACCCCACTGGCGATACCGGAATTGCTGTGTTATACAGAATGGACTACGACCAGCTTATTCCTGTGGATACAAACTTTTTTACTGAGCTCGGCTATTTTTGGTTTTATCAAAAACTAAAAGCACATTATCTGGTAAAAGTGAGTCTGACTGAGTTTTCGGGTCATGGCCAGTTGTATGCCACAACCTATAGTGGAAATACCACCCAATGGGATGAAGCCCAAATAGTTAATCTGGCACAGGATAAATATCGCGAAGACATATTTATGGTTAAAAAACAAAATAAACAAAGCGGAACACTTGACTTTAGGGGTCATGTGGATGATTTAATGGAAGTTTCGGAAAATCTGATAAATCCATATATCTATTTATACAACACTGAAAATCAATTAATCAACTTAACAGTGGCTGATGAATATGGCGATTTTAGTTTCGAAAATCTCGAAAAGGGCCATTATATTTTAACAGCCGATTTTACCGGATTACCATCACGCAGTAAGTTGTTAAGTATTGATTTTAACAGGCCAGATATTAAATCGGCAGAGATAGAAACTTCGGCCAATGTTTTCCCAAATCCAGCCCGCAGCTATTGTTTGATTCATGACCAGGGAATTGATAATCAAAAGAATGTGAAAATACAAATCATAAATCTACAGGGTCAGATTTTAGGTGAGCAATCGTTTTCCCGAAGTTTAGCAACTGGATATTACCGCATCGATTTGTCCGAAATGCCCCATGGAGTGCTGATGCTAAAAATCTATACCAGTGAGGTGCGATCGGTAAAAATTCTTCACCAATAATCCTTAGTGAAAGTTGTAAATAAACCTATGCTGATTAATTCTTAAACTTTAGATTATTTTAACTTCAAAAAGGGGTCAAAGTTTTATCTTTGCTCAAATTTAGCTTTCTTGAAAAAAATCGACTTATTCATAACTCGTTCCTATGTGGGGCCATTGGTACTCACTTTTTTCATTGCTTTGTTTATTCTGCTCATGCAATTCTTGTGGTTGTATGTTGACGATTTGGTTGGCAAGGGATTGGAATGGCATGTTTTGTTGAGATTGTTGTTTTATGCTTCGTCTACCTTTGTCCCCATGGCACTTCCATTAGCCATTTTACTCAGTTCGCTCATGACATTTGGCAATCTGGGCGAGCATTACGAGTTGGTAGCTATTAAAGCATCCGGAATATCGTTGAAAAGGGTGATGCGTCCGCTCATAATTCTTTCGGTTTTCATTAGTATGCTTGCATTTTTATTTTCGAATAATGTGTTGCCTGTTGCCAATTTAAAATTCAAAAGCCTTCTCTACGATGTTCAGCAAAAGAAGCTGGCTTTCAAGGTGAAAGATGGCATTTTCAATACCGACCTAGGGGATTATACCCTACGAATTGGCGGAAAAGGGGAAGATGGAGAAACCATTTACGATGTGATGATTTACGATCACTCGGCCAAGGATGGAAATACAAAAGTGAGTGTGGCCAAGTCGGGCCATATGCGCCAAACCCCCAACGGCGATGCCATTGAATTTGTGCTTTATGATGGGTATAACTACGAGGAAAAAACCGATCAGCAGAATCATAGAGTTACGCACCCGTTTCAAACCACCAAATTTTCGGAAGAGAAAGTTCTTTTCCGCATTGATAATGAACTCAATCGCACAGACGAAGACTTGTTTAAACACAGCTACCATATGATGGATCTTTCGCAGCTTCAAAAATCGAAAGACTCGCTCAACCAACTACTCGAGCGAAGGAATACCGACTTTGGCAAAAGCCTTATGCAGAAATACAAACATTTTCAAACCACCGACTCATTGGAGATGGCAAAGCAAATTACTTTAACCGATTCACTTCCAAATAATTCGGTCACCAGCATCCTGTTTCAGATTCATGAACACCGCAGGGCCGATATTATGGAGGCAGCACTTGCCAAAGCCCGAAACGCTCACGAAGCCGTGGGAAATATGAAAGAGGAAACCCTAACCAGAGCCGAAGTCATTAGAAATCACGATATTGCCTTTCATAAAAAATTCACCCTTTCGATAGCCTGTCTCATTTTGTTTTTTGTGGGAGCACCGCTGGGAGCTATCATTCGAAAAGGGGGATTAGGTTTGCCGGTGGTTATGTCGACTTTATTTTTTATTGCCTACCACATTCTCACCATGACGGGCGAAAGAGCAGTGAAGGCAGGATCGTTGAATTTATGGGTAGGCGTTTGGATGGCATCGGCGGTATTTTTACCGATAGGAATATTTCTAACCTATAAAGCCACCTCCGATGCCCCATTGTTCGATGCCGAAACTTACAAGAATATTTTTGAAAAAATCTATAAACGAAAAGCAAATCAGGAGGAAAAGCAATTATGATTAAATCCTATTTAAACCGGGAACTCAGCTGGCTCGATTTCAACGGAAGAGTATTGCAGGAGGCCTTAGACAAAAGCAATCCATTGCTTGAACGCTTTAAATTTCTGGGGATTTTCAGCAGTAATCGCGACGAATTTTTTCGAGTTCGGGTAGCCACCCTGAACCGCATGCGCAACCACAAGATTGTGAAAGATTTTGAGAAGAAAAATCTAACCCGCATCATCAACAATGTACACAAAAAAGTAGCTGAACAGGAACATATCTATACGAGTGTTTATCAATCACTTATAGAAGAAGCCCGCGAAAACGACATTTTTCTAATTACGGAAAAGGAGCTCAACGAAGATCAAAAACTGCATGTGAAAGCCTATTTTAACAACGAAGTTCGAAAACATATATTTCCATTGATGCTGGGCGACACCCTGAATTACAATAATTTCAAGGATCAGTCGGTTTATCTGGCCGTTGAGCTTAAGGATCAGACAGGCCGAAAAGCAAATTGTCATTCGATCATAGAACTACCCACCGCCGATTTGCCACGGTTTTATAACCTGCCGAATATTGGCCAGAAAAGGTATCTTATATTTCTGGAAGATATTGTAAGAGCCAATTTAGATGTCATTTTCTCCATGTTGGGATATAATAAGTTTGATGCTTACCTGATTAAAATTACCCGCGACGCCGAGCTCGATATAGATAACGATGTATTGAAAAGCTTTCTGGAAATTATGACCGAAAGTGTAAAAAAGCGTAAAAAAGCCCCCCCAATCAGGTTTGTTTACGATAAAAATATTACCCCAAATCTGCTAAAAGAAGTATTGAATTTGTTGGGAATAACAACTTCCGATAGCCTGCGACCAGGAAGCCGCTATAGCAATTTAAAAGATTTTATGAACTTCCCGGTTCGCGATGCTTCGCTGCAATTTCCTGCACTACCTCCACTTCGGCACCCCGATTTGCCCGAAGGAGTGAACAAGTTCGAAGTCATTAGGCATAAAGATATTCTCATTCATTTTCCGTATCATTCCTTTGGCCATTTAACCAGTTTGATTTGGGAAGCCGCCTTAGACCCCGATGTGCGCGCCATTAAAATGACATTTTACAGAGTTTCAAGACATAGCACGGTGATGAAAGGGCTCATCAATGCAGCACGTAATGGCAAATCGGTAACCGTTTTTATGGAGCTTCAGGCCCGCTTCGACGAGGAAGACAATATCTTTTGGACTGAGAAACTTCAGGAAGAAGGCGTAAAAATTATACCAACACTTCCTGGCTATAAAGTTCATGCCAAATTATTGCTTATTCGCCGCAAGGAGCATGGGCAGAATGTATATTATTCCAATATCAGCACAGGAAATTTCCACGAAGCTACTGCCAGGGTTTATAGCGATATCAGTTTGCTCACCAGCAATCAAGCCATTTGCAGCGATGTGAACGATTTGTTTCATTTATTCGAAAGCAGTTTTAATCTGCCCAATTTTAAAAAACTAAAGGTAGCACCCTTTGGAGCCCGTACTCTGATAGTTACCAAGATAGCCCACGAAATTAAAAACCATAAACTGGGATTAAGTTCGGGTGTTACCATTAAAGTTAACAGCCTTGTGGACGAGGTAATCATTAAAAAGATTTATCAGGCCGCCGATATGGGCGTTAAGATAAAATTGATTGTGAGAGGAATTTGTGTACTCAAGGCCAGGCAGAATCATTGCAATATAGAGGCCATTGGTGTGGTGGACAGGTTTTTAGAACATTCAAGGATTTTTATTTTCGAAAATGCCGGAAAGCCAGAATATTATATTTCTTCGGCCGATTTAATGCCCCGTAACCTGGATCACAGAATTGAAGTGATATGCCCTATACTTTCGCCCGAAAACCAGGCAGAGATACAAAGTATAATTGATATTCAGCTGAGAGACAATGTGAAAGCCAGAAATTTGCAATTCCCTCATATCAATGAATACAAAAAAACATTGGAGGAAGCACCATTTCAATCGCAAATAAAAACCTATGAGTTTTTGGCAGAAAAAGCCGGAAAGTTTTAGAGCTACATGTGAAAAGCGAGAAATTTTTGCAGGAGTGGGTTGCTTTTTAACTTTCCCGATGCATTTTGCAATGCTCCAGAAATTATTTCCATGGCTAAAAAATCTTCTTCCGGATAGGGCAAACCACTCAGGATACCAAATCCGGAAGCCTTTTTAAACCCAAACCTACCAAAATAAGACTCGGGGCCTAACACAAAAACCGACTGATAGCCCAATTCCTCGGCTTTGGCCAGCGCATTGGAAACCAGTTGAATACCTATACCCAAATTTTGGTAGGAAGGTAAAACAGCCAATGAAACAAAAATGATTGATGGAATTATTCGGCGGCCTTTGGTAATTTCGGCTCTGGAACAAATTACCGACCCTATCACCTGATCGTTTATATGTGCAATACGCGACAACTCCGGTATATACTGATTTGTATTTCGAAATTCAGTAATCAGTTGACCAAGGGTGGCCTGTCCAAAAGCTATCCTGAACAGCAAATTCATCTCCTCAATTTCCTTCGGCTTTTCTCTTTTAATTTGAACTTGCATTCCGCTGTTTTTATCAGCCTGCAAGATAAAAAAAAATGCAACAGAAGCTATTGTTATTTATCAACACCCAGTTTTTATAATGATTTTCAAGAATTTAGAAAAACCAATGGGTTAAGAAAATTATTTCGGAAGAAACCGTTCTATTTGTGCAAATTAATACCTTGCACCACTGATGCCATCAACAGCTATGCAAAACATATCGAATAATTTTCAAAACGTTTTACAAAGTTTAATTCAGAACTTTCCTCACCAACCCACTGACGATCAAAGGGTTTTGTTTGAAAAGTTTGCTCTTTTTGCTTTAGAACAATCTCCCGATAAAATCTTTCTTTTAAAGGGGTATGCGGGAACTGGAAAAACTAGTTTTGTACAATCGCTTGTGGTCACGCTACCGCTGTTGCTATCAAGAACGGTATTACTGGCACCAACGGGTCGGGCTGCAAAAGTGTTATCGGCCTATGCCCAAAAACCCGCCTTCACCATTCACAAAAAAATCTACTTCACTGCCATGGATAAGGGCGGATTCATGACCACCCGACTGAAAGAAAATCTGCATGTGAACACATTGTTTATTGTGGATGAGGCCTCCATGATTTCGGGATCGGGGGTCGATGAAGTATTTCAAAATCAGGATATTCTGTCGGATTTGATTGAGTATGTGTATTCGGGTCAAAACTGTCAACTCATGCTCATTGGCGATGTGGCGCAGCTTCCGCCTGTTGGAATCAGCATGAGTCCGGCTTTAAATAAAGATGAGCTACTCTCTTTTATCCCATTTGTTTTTTATGAGCATGAATTGAAAGAAGTGGTGAGACAAGCAGCCGAATCGGGGATATTATACAATGCCACCAAGCTGAGAGATATGATTCGCAGCCAGGAAATTACCAAACCCCTATTCGAACTCAGAGGCTTTAGCGATATTGTTAGGCTCGATGGATTTGAGCTGGAAGATGCATTAAACTCGAGCATTTCGGAATTTGGCGAAGAAAATGTGGTCACCATCACCCGGAGCAATAAACGCGCAAATATCTTTAACCGCGAAATCAGGAACAGAATCCTTTTTAAAGAAAGCCGTCTTGAAGCAGGCGACCTGTTGATGGTGGTTCGAAACAACTATTTTTGGCTCGATGAGAAATCGCAGGCAGGGTTTATTGCCAATGGCGATATTATTGAAATACAACAGGTTAAATCGTATATTGAGCTTTATGGATTTGAGTTTGCGAAGGTGGAAATGCGCATGGTAGATTATCCCGACGAAATGGCCATTGAAGTTGTTTTACTCTTAGACACCCTCACCTCCGAAGGGCCATCGCTAACCTATGAAAAAAACAATGAGCTCTTTTATGAAATTATGAAAGACTACGAGGACCTCACCACAAAAAAGGCCCGAGTTGATGCGGTGAAGAACAATAGCTATTTTAACGCCCTTCAGGTAAAATATGCCAATGCCCTAACCTGCCACAAAACGCAGGGCGGACAGTGGGATGTGGTATTTCTGGAACAGCCCTGGATACCCAACGACACCTTGGATGTGGAATATGGGCGATGGCTTTACACAGCACTTACACGAGCCACAAGAAAAGTATATCTGATGAATTTTAAAGAAGAGTTTTTCGAGAATTAACTGTCTATTTTGCCATTGGAAGTTTGATGGTAAAAGTAGTACCACTTCCTTTTATTGATTGAACCGATATTTTACTATTGGCATTTTCGAGCATTTTTTTCACCAAAGCCAGGCCAAGACCCATACCTCCGGTTTTGGTAGTGAATCTGGGCTCAAATATTCTCAACAGCGCATCGTCGGCCATGCCACAGCCATTATCGGTTATGGAGATTTCAACATCGGGTCCGGAGATGGTTATTTTGGATATTATTTCCCCCTTCTGGTCGGGCGAAATGGCTTGAACTGCATTTTTATACAAATTATTGAATACTCTGATTATCTGACTTTTATCAGCAAGAACCAAGATATCCTTCGATGGGAAATCCTGAATAAAAACTATGCTTCCCTCGTTGTGAAAAATGAATTCCACATCGTTTATAACAGATTGCAGCGGGAGTAACTCGGGTTGAATGCGATCGATGGCTGCAAAAGTGCTAAACTGGCCCGAAATCTGAGTTAGAACGTCTATTTGCTCTTCCAGCCCCCGGGCTATTTTCTTCATTCTCCATTCATAATCATCCACTTTGTCATCCCAGGCTTTCACTAAGTATTGAACATTCAGCTTCATGGGCGTGAGTGGGTTTTTTATTTCGTGGGCAATCTGTTGAGCCATTTCGCGCCAGGCCGATTCGCGCTGATTGAGAGCCAATTCCTGCGCACTGCGGCTCAACTCGTCGACCATTCGATTGTACTCCTTTATCAGCTCCCCTATTTCATCCTGCTTATTCCACTCAATTTTCTCGTTTTGATTTTGTAAATTCAACTGCTTGATTTTCTCTTTAATCATTTTCAGCGGCTTACTTAAATATCTGCTAATGAGAACTGTAGTAGTTATTGCTATGATGAGAAGAAAAATATAGATATTCAAAAAAGTAACAATGAACCCCGAAAACTCATTTTCGAGCTCATATTGTTTAGTGAAATAGGGCAAATTGAGATAAGCAAAAGCCATATTGCCCTGATTTTGAAAGGGTAGATAGGCCGAAAGATATTTCTGCGATCCTATAGACTCTTCCTGAATAAAGAAAGAGTTTTTGAGTGCGCTCAAATCGTAGTAAGCTTCCGCATTCATTCGTTCAGCAAGAAGGCCTGTTTCGAAAATTTCGGGCCGGCTGCTGGCTATCATCTCCCCCTTTTGATTGTAGAGAATAATATCGGTAAAAAAGACGTCGGAAAACTTAAAAAGCAACCCTTCTATCATCAATAAATCGTCGGGGGTAAACTGTTTCTTGCCACCCAGTTTATGTTCCAGCTCAATCAATACCGAATGGGCTTTCTCCATAAGGTTATCGTAGTTTTTAGTTTGATTAAGATAGCGGATATAATAGAGGCTCGAAATTCCTATTAAAATGAACGAAAACAGCAACAATAAAATCATGGAATACTGAAGCCTTCCCTGAAAATTGCTGATGGAAAGCAGCAGAGCCTGAAGATTAAAAAGCGCATAAAAAACAAAAGCCAGAAGGCTGAAATACAACATGATGAATGCGAAAGAAGAGAGCTTTTGAAGGAGATTTGGATTCTCGAGACTTAAAATAAATGCGCTTTCCCGGCTAACAGAAAAAATATAATGATTGTAGTTATTGTATTCGGTAAAATCGTTGGTGGATTGGGGGAAGTTATAGTCTTTAAATTTCTGTTTATAGTCGAATTTGCCAAAGCGCTCTGCCAACACCCCATCGCTATAGGAAGCCCAGCTACAATTGCGCTTGAGATTGCTTTCGGCGCCAGCATTTTTTTCGAGTAAAGCAGGAAGCCCTTTTTCTTTCGATTTGAGCTTGGTCACAAACTCTATAAAGATGCTTGAAGTGTTTCCTTCGCGGTCGTTGAGCGATATTCGTCCCACATAATTATGATATTGAAAAGAAGATTCGAGCAGGAAAAGCGTGTCGGGTTTTATGGTTACCAGGGCGCTGTCGGCTCTGTGGTCGAAATACGCGTAGCAAGATGTTTCAAAATTATCGGGCAACACAGTTATTACACTTTCCTGGTTACAATGAATGAGATTGACATTGTATTGATGCAAAAACGACCTGAAATACTTAGAAGTGATATGCTGAACCAGGCTATCGTCGGGCATTTCAGCGTTTTCTCCTTTGGTGAGTGCCAGCAGTTTTTCATCCTTTTGAAGTGCGGGAATACTCGAAATAAAATGCTCTTCGAGCAAAGGATCGTTGATGAGATTGAGTTTTAAAGCGGCAGTTTCTCTGATTCTTTTTTCACGGACATCGATCAGCTGGTTCATGAGTAGCGTTAGTGAAATCGTCATAAGAGCCAGATAGGCCAAAGCTTCCCATAAAAAACGCTGATTCCGGCTGCTTTTTTGAAGATAAAAAACCAAAATCAAAACCCCGTTAAAAGTGAGCTGAATCAGCCAAAATCTGTCGGAATCAAGATCAAAAAGAGCCGGAGCCAATAAAAACCCAAAAACCATCAGTGTCCAAAATATCTGCGAAGCTTTTCGGATTACAGTAAACTGGCCTATCCAGCGATTTGCCACCAATATCCAAACAAGAAAAAGGATAAAGATAACCCCTAAAACCATAAAGCTCAATAGATTTAAAGATGCCGGCTCATACAGATTGAAAACAATCTGAGAATCGAAAACTAAGCTTTCGACCAGATAAATGATTCCATAATAAACCATAAAAAGAATGGATACATAGATTATCATCATCCAGTATCTGGGGCGACTTATTGGAATATGGCGGACATAGAATATGGTGATAATGAGCAATATCCAACTCCAAACTACAATATTTCCCAGGTTAATATCATGAGAATAGAGGGCATAGGTGAGAGGAGAAAAAATCTGATTCTGAAAAAGGAGCATTGGTGTTTTGAACAAGAAATGAAGTAAATACCAACCTACCATTGCCAACAGAAAAATGAATAGTTTTCTATATATCTTTTTCGAACTCCGGGGTTTAAGCAGACTTGTGAGCCATAGAGAAAGAAAATAAACCGATCCAAGAAACAAAAAGAATGTCCAGAAGTTTTTACTTTTAAAAGGCTGTCCCTGAGCTGGTTCAACATAAAAAAGGCATTTTCCGCTGGAATCGTTAACGGCTTGTCCCTGCGTTTCGGTAATATGCACTTCGCCCGGTATTTGAAAATATGAAGCCAAACCCGACTGTAAAAACTCATTCTCCCAGGGATATTGATTACCAACGATTTGAGCCCCCACCAAAGTAAAATGGATAAAAGATTGCTGGTTGTTTATTACCTGAGCCGAGCCCAATTTTTGTAACTGGTTATATTTCAAGTCGCTCAAATGCGATGGGAAAGCAATATGATTGTTGGTCCAGCTTTTCAACTCCCCCGATTTGTATAGAGCAAAGGCAAAGCGCGAATCGTACTTATTTTGATATTCAATGGCTTTGTAGAGAAGGGCTTTTTCGCCGTTGGTGAGCAGCAACTCCTGTAAATCCTTCAGAATTCCTTCAACTACAGTTTTATCCTGTGCGAGAGTTTGTTCTATATTGGCAGCGGCTTGCCGATTGGGCAAATTGATTCCAGCCCCCAAAATGAAATAAGTAATGGTGATGGAAATAAAGATAATCGCTAAGAATATAGATTGATATTTACTCAGGTTTATTTTCATCTAATCGCTTTTCTCTCTTGTTTTGCCCATTTGTTTTAACCACTATGGCTATATTATATCATAATTGAAATCATATGCCTGTCAGAGCAATTGATTCCCAACAAATTTAGTAAAACTTGACGAATACCAACCTGATGGAACTCATAATGAACAAAAAAGGGCTCAAAATGACTCACAGTAGTCAGTCGCTTCTATTCAATTAGAATACAAAAGTTGCGCCAACATGAATATCAAAGTGGCTGATATTGTTATAGATTCCTTCGTTGTAGAGAATGTAAGTGTATTTGCCTTTCACAATAAACCCCAGACCGGAGCCCGGGCTCAGCTGAATTACTGTACCAATTTCCGGTTGAAAACCAAATTGCCAACTGTTGTCGTCTACTGTAAACTGGCCTACCTGATCTTTTTTATCCAAATTAAACATACCTAAATTGATACCGACAAATGGCAGAAATATCTCGTTCTTAATTGGATAGTAATGAGCATTAACAAAAATGGGGAAGCTATAGAGATAGTTGAAACGCGTGGTAGTCATGGCACCTCCTTCGAATTCATAGGTGGCTCGTTCTTTTTTCTCATAGAATGCCTGCCAACTGAAGCCAGCTCCCACACTAATTGGCGAATCGAACATATATCGATACTCGATAGCAAATCCGCGGGTAGAAGTTTTGCTTATAAACTCCTTTTTCATGTCGCCAGAAGGCATAGAGATAATCCATTCGAACGATAAAAGGCCGCCTGGCTTAGCATAGGTTCTAATAAAACCGCTTTTGTCAGGCTCCTGGGCATCTACTGGATTCACCCAGGCTAAAGCTATAATGATGAATAAAAGTGCTATTGATTTTTTCATTGTTAAAATTTATCTATTTCTGCAAATAGGGTGATTGATTAAATGCTTCATTAAAACCTCTTTGAGTTCTTTCTCCGTTGTAATTGGTGGACTCATCCACTATTCCATCAATTTGGGCAATCCAGCGGAAAATAATCTCGGGGGCTTCGCTATTTGTTTCGGGGCCTCCATTTTCGAGCCATGTTCTATAGGTTTCAACACTTTCTCCATCAACCATTTCCATAACTAATGAACCTGTTCTATAGCTATAATAAGAAACAGTAAAGCCGGGATACCAACCCCAGTATGGTGGATAATAATAAGTCGAATTTTTATAATACCAGTCGCCGTACCAGCCCCAATAACCAGGATAATCCCACCACCAATTATAATACACATTGGTCTGTTCGAGAAGCGAAATGGTAGGATTTATCATAAAATCAGGATTTTCACTCTCTAAAACCTCGCTATAACCCATGCTTTTAAACTTGTTAACAATTTCTTGCCTTACGGAATTCGATACTCCCTGGGTATAGAAACCATTGATTTGGCTTTCGGTGAGATAATCGGAATAAAGCATAACCGAATCCCTGACAGTAAATGTTTTATAGCTTTTAAAATCGAAATCGGTATCGTAATATGTGAGGGTGACATCGTACTCATCCAACGCCACTGATTCTTCTTTGTAGCATGATGACAGACTCAGTCCTAATAAAATAACATTAAATATAGTTGAAATTAATCTCATAAAACCTATTTTTGTTTTTTTGCAATAATAGGCAGATTTAAACAAAATAACAATGAGCCAGAACAATTTTAGCATTAAAAACTATATAAAGGAAGAAAGCCTTGGGGGAATACTTTTAATCATTTCGACTATTGCAGCCTTGGTTTGGGCCAATTCGTCGGAATCGTATCATCATTTCTGGCACGATTTAAAAATAGGTTTCTCAGCAGGAGATTTCGTTTTGTCGCATAGCATTGCCCATTGGATCAACGATGGGTTAATGGCCATTTTTTTCTTCACGGTGGGGCTTGAAATTAAACGGGAGATTATGGGTGGCGAATTGTCGAGCATGAAAAAAGCTTCGTTGCCCATTATTGCAGCCATTGGCGGAATGCTGGTTCCTGCAATCATCTATAGTATTTTTAATGCATCGAATGCCGGTTACAGTGCCGGCTGGGGAATTCCCATGGCTACAGATATTGCTTTTGCACTGGGATTATTGGCATTACTGGGCGAAAAAGTGAATGTGAATATCAAAATCTTTCTAACCGCTTTGGCCATTGCCGACGATTTGGGAGCCATACTTGTTATTGCCATTTTTTATACCGAAAGCATTAGAACTGAGCTTCTTTTTATTGCAGGAGGGCTTATCGGAATTCTTATTTTGGCCAATAAGCTTGGCGTTCGCAAAACAGCTTTCTATGCCCTTGTTGGGCTGTTTGGCGTTTGGATTTCATTTTTATTTTCGGGAGTACATGCTACAATTGCGGGAGTATTAATTGCACTCACCATTCCAGCCCGCCCAAAAATTAATGAGTCGCAATTTATTAGTCTTGTAAAAATTAAAATAGACAAATTTGCAAAACAAGAGCCCAACGATATTTCCTTGCTTACCGATAAACAAGCTCATTGTATTGACGATATAGATAAAATAGCCGACGACGCTCATACTCCGCTCCAGAAGCTGGAGCATGCACTTCATCCCATCACTTCGTTTTTTATCTTGCCGTTGTTTGCCCTTGCCAATGCCGGAATACGGATTGAAGGAAAAATTACTGATTTACTTTTTAGTTCAGTATCACTGGGTATTATTGGGGGTTTGGTTTTGGGAAAAACTATTGGTATCACAGGACTATCGTGGCTTGCAGTTAAAATGAAAATAGCCACATTGCCCCAAGGGACAAAATGGAAAGAAATCTTTGGGGTTTCGATGCTCGGTGGTATTGGTTTCACCATGAGTATTTTTGTGGCTGAGCTGGCCTTTAGCGACGATAAGCTTATTCAGATGGCGAAAGTGGGGATTTTCTCGGCTTCGATTATTGCTGCCATAGCAGGTTTGCTATTCCTTAACTTAACCTATAAAAAGAAAAAGCCCGATTAAAAACCGGGCCCTGAGTTGAATTGATTTTGATTATTCTATTTTAGTAAAACCTGATTGTTTATTTTAATTCCTATCAACTGACCATCGGTGGTTTTTATGGTTTGTCCCTGAGTTATTGTTTTATTTGGAGAATAGTTGCATAGTCCTTCGAGAGCCACCAACACAAAATTTTTATCATGGGCATGTTGCGCATTGGCAATAAAACCAGTGGGTTCGCAAACAATACCTACCAGCATATCGCCTGGCTCATAGCTTCTCAATTTTCCGCTTTGCGGATTTACTCCTGCTACCTGTCCTACTTGCATTACTTGTTCGGCTTCAAAAAACTCGGCGTATTTCCCCCCATTTTTTCCCCCGCCAATTAAATAGGAAGCTCCGTCGGGAATGTTCACATCGCCATAAACATCGAGTTTATACATGGGAGTGCTTGAGCCTATTTTTACATTGCCTTCGGGGGTTATAACCAACCGTTTGGCGTCGTTTCGCTTGAAGTAGAACACGCTATCGTTTCCGCATGACCATTCCGAGTTTCCACGCCTAAGCACCAACTGACACCTGTTTTCTACATTGAAGGCATTAAGCAATAGAAAGTTATTGGTTTGATGAGAGAATAATTCTGCGTTAGAGTTTCCATAGACTCCCTGGGTTGTCCAGTCTTTATTACCAATACCAAACTCGTTCAAATTGTTTACCCATTGATGTCCCCACATAATGGATGTGGGAGCCTCTGTTTCGTCACCGGCAAAAAAATCACCTTCTACAATCAAATTGCTTTGGTTGAATGAAATGTCGGCAATATTTTTATCAAATTGAAAATCAATGCGGTATCGTCTGTTATTATTCTCGCCTGAAGTAGCCAATTGAAACCTGTTTTCTAGAGTTAACGGGTCGGTATTGTATTGCTGGGCAGAAAAAGATGCCGCGAATATGTCATTTGAATCGGCCCAATTGATATTTGGGTTGGCCGTATCGGCACTCATAACAATTTGAATCAAACTGTTATCACCAAGACCGGGCATGGAAGAAGAAAGTGTAATTTCGGCATCCTCCCCCATTTCCAAAGCTTCGGATGGCTCGCTGGTTTGAATACCTAAATCGCCATCGATGTGAATTCCCAAATCATTGGTTTGCCAAATGGCAGCCTGACTCGAGCTTTGGGCAAAAAGGGCATAGGGAACCGATAAAAGCTGTGCAATTCCCATGTCTATATAGTTGTTTCCGGTTCCGGATGTGTCCAATTCGAGCATGAGATAATAGTCTTTCCGGCTCCAAAGTAATTCGGCCCAATGACCATATAAAACAGACCCTTCGCCAATTTTGAAGTTGATAAGCCCAAATTGATTGCTCTCAACCATATGAGATTCGCGATAAACAATATCGCCGTCGGCTGATTGAGCAATAATATTTACGATAATGCTTACATTTTGCTGAGGAATAACGGAGCCGTTGGAGTAATGAATTACCGTTTGAAAGTTGATATATTCCGGAACCTGAGCTCTAAGGAGCAGGCTCGCAAACAAGAATAATATGAATAAAGTTCTTCGTCGCATAGCCTTCTATTTTAGGAAAATTTGACCATTGCTTAACAGGATTCCCACTTGCTGTCCATCGGTGGTATTCACCAATCTGCCATTGAGCTGAAACTGACTCAAATCGCCTTGAATCTGACCTTTGGAAACTACAAGGGCGAAGCTTGCATCTTTTTCGCGTCCAGCCACATAGTTTTCTACGAACGCAGCTTTATCCACTGCAATTCCCAGAAAGACATCGCCAGGTGTATATTTCCCAATCTGGCCATTATCGGGGTTCATTCCTACTGCATCGCCTGCCGCAACGGGATTTTGAACAGGTAAATAGGCTCCTTTGCCTTGTCCGCCCACCAAATAGGCAAAACCCGCAGAAACATTGATATTTCCATTCACATCGAGTTTGGCAATGGGACTCTCCACATCGATGCCCACATTTCCGTCGGCATCTATTTTCATAAAGGTTGCTTCTTCGTGTTTAACTCTAAAATCGCCATTGTGGGCTATTTTCCAATCTACTTCACCATTGCGAAGGTGCAGCCCCACTGTATTAACACCAGCATCGTCGTGAATCAGGAATTCCACATCGCTATCAGCACGATACAACTCAAACTGAGCATTTCCGTAGGTTCCTTCGGTTATCCAGTCTTTATCGCCAATACCCAGTTTCCTGGTGCCATTAATGAAAACATCGCCATAGTACATGGCCAGTCCGCTGCTTTGGTCGGTGCCCACCTGAAATGTGTTGCCACCCAATATTTTTAAATTGGCATCGGTAACTGTTATATCTACTTCATTGGCTCCAAAAGGAACATTAAATCTTTCGACCAGAGTACCCGCAGCATTTGTGGTAGCAATGGAGAATTTATTGGAAAGAATATTTGGAAAAGTCTGGTATTTATAGGCTGAGAGCGCCACTTTCGAAGCACCGGATGCATCTTTAAAATGAATTCCCGGCTTGGCATCCTCTGCATTCCAGCGGAGGTTGATTAACGCACCATATGTGAGTGAATTCTTAACAGTGCTCAATTTTATTCTATTATCGACCCCAAGGGTTAACGCTTCGGTGGGTTGGGTAGTTTTTATTCCAACATTTCCGCCCATATAGTACACATTGTTGCCATCTTGTTGCCACAGAGTGATGTTGGATGAAGTATTTTTCGCAAACAAGGCGTAGGGCACCGATGCAAAAGGCTCTATTCCCATTAAAACAAAAGTGGGTGACCCATTTTCGCGGGCTTCTATTTTGATGAAATAAGTATCGATACCCCAATCGATGTTCGAGAATACACCATTTGTTACCATTCCCAAACCAATTTTAAAGGAAGCCTGCCCATTGGCATTGGTAGTTAAACTGTGCTCTTCGGCATAAACCGTATTTCCTGTAGCACTCCCCTGAAGTATGGAAATGCGAAAGTCCATTTGTTGAAAAACGTATGGATTGCCATTATCCTGGCGCACAATGGTTTGATAGTTAAAGGCTTCGGGTGCCTGAGCCCAGCCAAAAACAGAAAGCATTGCAAATAAAATGGGTAATAATCGTTTCATAATATATTGGTTATTGAATTTCTAACAATAAAAGTATTCTTTTTTCAGTTTAAAAAGCAAGTCACTACGACTTAAATCTTTTATACCAATATGATTGGGTTTTGTTTCGTTTAGGTTGGAATTTGTTATGGAATTTACAACTTCTTGACATTGGTCTTCTTATATAACCCATATACTTGTTTTTCTCCCCGCCGTTGAATTATTCTCCAATTGAAAAATCCAGCTGAATTTCCCAAGAAATCAACGGATTAAAAATTAGCTTTGGGCTGAATAGTGGGTTATTTTATTATAAAAACTATCTTTGCAAAAAATTTGAAACCAGCAAAATTTGATATATGGCCTTAAGCGAACAGGAACAAATCAGACGTAATTCGTTAAATGAACTTAGAAACCTGGGAATCGATCCCTATCCGGCAGAAGCCTATGCGGTGAATGCCACAGCAGCCGAAATTTTAGAAAACTTTCCTAAGGATTCTTCACTATATCAGGATGTTAGTTTGGCGGGGCGTATCATGAGCCGGAGAATTATGGGGGCTGCTTCGTTTATCGAAATCAAAGACTCCACCGCACGAATTCAGGCCTATATCAAGCGCGACGATATTTGCACAGGCGACGACAGCTCGCTTTACAACGATGTTTTTAAGCGTTTAACCGATATTGGCGACATTGTGGGAGTTAAAGGCTATGTTTTTGTGACCAAAATGGGCGAAATCAGCATACATGTTAAAGAGTTTAAACTGCTATCAAAAGCTTTGCGCCCGCTGCCCATTGTAAAGGAAAAAGATGGAGTAACCTTCGATGCCTTCACCGATCCCGAAATGCGCTATCGTCAGCGTTATGTAGATTTAATTGTTAACGACCATGTGAGCGATTTGTTTGTAAAAAGGAGCAAAATCATTCAAAGCATGAGAAGCTTTCTGTTGTCGCACGGATATCTGGAAGTGGAAACCCCAATCCTTCAGGCAATTCCTGGCGGCGCATCGGCACGACCTTTTATTACCCATCACAACAGTCTCGATATTCCGATGTATTTGCGCGTGGCCAACGAGTTGTATTTGAAACGCCTGATAGTGGGTGGTTATGATGGTGTTTTTGAATTTGCCAAAGATTTCAGAAACGAAGGTATGGACAGAACCCATAACCCTGAATTTACACAGATGGAAATCTATGTGGCCTACAAAGACTACAAATGGATGATGGAATTCACCGAAAAAATGCTGGAAACCATTGCCACCGAAGTACATGGAACCACAACGGTTCGTTTTGGTGAGAACGAAATCAGCTTTAAAGCACCCTATGCCAGGGTTCCGATATTGGAAGCCATAAAAACACATACTGGCCACGATTTGAATGGAAAGATTGAGGAAGAAATAAGACAGGTTGCTAAACTTTTAGGCATTGCTGTGGACGATTTTATGGGTAAAGGCAAGCTTATTGATGAAATATTTGGCGAAAAATGTGAGCACAACTACATTCAGCCCACCTTTATAACCGATTATCCGGTGGAGATGTCGCCACTTTGCAAGCGTCATCGCGAGAATCCTGAGTTGACCGAGCGATTTGAGCTGATGGTCAATGGAAAAGAGCTGGCCAATGCCTATTCGGAGCTCAACGACCCCATTGACCAGCTGGAGCGTTTCGAAGAACAGATGAAACTCTCGGAGCGTGGCGATGATGAAGCCATGTTTATTGATATGGATTTTGTGCGATCGCTGGAATATGGAATGCCACCCACCTCGGGAATGGGCATTGGAATAGACCGATTGGTCATGTTTATGACCAACAATACTTCCATTCAGGAGGTTCTTTTCTTCCCCCAAATGAAACCAGAGAAGAAGAAAATTGAGCTCACCGAGGATGAGAAAATTGTTTTCGACCACTTAAAAGCACAATCGCCCATCAACCTGAACGATCTAAAGGAAAAAGCCGCTTTAAGCAATAAGAAATGGGACACAGCCATTAAAGGCCTCACCAAAAATAAAATTGCTTCTGTGATTAAAACCGACGACGGATTAATTGTGGAGCTAGTGGGTTAAGAAAATTAATTTTTTGATTGCATTTTGCAAAAGAGAGAAACTGATGGTTTCTCTCTTTTGTTTTAGTAGTAAATCCTATCCCCCTTTTAAACTCATATCAATCAATACTTTAAAAGCAGGCCGCACAAAAATCTTCTTGTCTTCTACATCAATCTCCCGTTCTTGCTCCAAAGTGATTATGAATCCTTCTTTTAAACCATAATGATTCATGGCTTGCAGAAGGCCTTTTTGCTCCCACAGCAGTGTTTGAGCGTCCGAAATATCATAGCTCACTTGAATGCAGGCCATTGCCTGATTTTTTTCAAAAACAACAAAATCGCATTCTGACTTATCTTTATAATAGAAAATATTGCTTTCGTAAATGTTACCGTAGTTGGTTTTTAGAAAAATAAACACGGCATTTTCGAGCAATTTGCCCATATTATCCGAGAAACTGTGAGTGAGTATATTCAGGAGTCCATTATCAATAAAATAAGCCTTTTTATCCGATTTGGATCTGGCGGCAAGGGAGTAATCGTGTCTTTGTATGCTGAAAGCCAAATAGATATTCTGAATGTATTCAACCAACTGATATATGAGATTTTTATCGAGTTTAATGCCTTGCGAGCGCAACTGATTATAAATATTATTCAGAGAAAAATGTTTCGTCACATTATCGGCCAACTTTTCGATAAAGTATTTAACAGTGGAAACTGCATTGATTTCATAACGCTCAATGAGATCTTTATAAATCATAACATAATAATAGGTACGAAGTATATCCGATTGCTGGATAGAAGTCATTTGTAGCGTCTCAGGATAGCCCCCTTCCTGCAAAAACTTTTTTAACTCATTGATTATGAATGGTCTATTCATTTCAGAATTGTAGTTAATACTCAAATTTTTAAAATTGAGATATTCTTTGAATGAAAAAGGGAATATTTCATAAGGCACCGACCTGCCACGAAGCGATGTGGCTATTTCAGAAGATAGAAAGGCTGAATTGGAACCTGAAATAAAGATATTTCGCGACTCGTTATCGTATATTCTGCGAACAAATTTTTCCCACCCCCTGATATTCTGAATCTCATCGAAGAAGAAATAATGCTCACCAAGTTCAATCCCCTGATGCATTTCGCGCCAGGTTTGGAGAATCAAATCCAACTCATCAGTATCAAGTTGCAGCCGCTCATCCTCAAAGTTTATCATGAGGATATTCGATTTTGCAATTCCGCCTGCGATTAATTTCGCTATGGTGTCGAAGAGCAAATAAGTCTTTCCGCATCGCCGCGGTCCTATTACTGATATTATCTTGCCACTGTTTATGGGCAATTGAACAGTTCTGGAAATCACTGTGGGTAAATTGGTCTCCTGAAATCTGTTTATAATCAGTTTTATGGTTTCTTTCTTATTCATTTTATTTTAACCTTTCTTGTATCGCATTAAAAAAAATCAAATAGTTTCTTGATTTCCATACAAATTTACATCATAGTTTCTTTTTTTCCAAGACAATATCAATACTATTTGTATGATTTTCAAGAAACTTTTTCACTTACGAAAAAGTTTTATTAAGAGAAAATGCTATTAATAACTGATATATAACTACTTAATCAAATTTCAGACAATTTTTGGCTGAACAGAAAATATTGGCAATCAGGACAGATTTGTCTAAAAAAAAATTGACAAGGCCTTAAAAACAAAAGAGAGAAGCCACAGGTTTCTCTCTTTTACTTTTGCTACAAAACTTCGGTTTCTATTTCACTATGGTACCCAAATGTTCGCCATTGACAATTCTGAGCAGGTTTCCTTTGGTGTTCATATCGAAAACATAGATGGGCAGGTTGTTTTCCTGACAGAGGGTGAAAGAAGTTAAATCCATGATTTTGAGCTTTTTCTCATAGGCTTCAGCAAAAGAAATTTCGCTGTATTTGGTGGCTGTAGGATCCTTTTCGGGGTCTGCAGTATAAACGCCATCCACCCGTGTTCCTTTCATGATTACGTCAGCTTCTATCTCAACGGCTCTAAGTGCCGAAGCCGTATCGGTGGTAAAAAACGGGTTTCCGGTTCCACCGGCAATCACCACCACATATCCCTGATTGAGGTAGTTCAATGCGTTTTTACGACTCATGGGCTCCGACATGGGTTGAAAGGTGAGGGTTGACAACAATTTGACTTTGAGTCCGGTTTTTTCCATGGCTCCCTGTATGGCCATTGAGTTGATGAGGGTGGCCAACATGCCCATATAATCGCCCTGAACCCTGTCCATGCCTTCGCTGGCTCCCGACAATCCGCGATAAATATTTCCCCCGCCAATAACTATTCCCACCTGTTTACCAGCGTCCACCACCTGTTTCACTTCTTCCGCATACATGGCCAACCGTTCGGGATCGATACCATATTGCTGGTCACCCATCAAGGCTTCTCCGCTCAATTTAAGTAGTATTCTGTTGAATTTCATATCCTTATATTTAAATTATCTTCTTTATAAAAATAATATTTATTTTCAATCGGCGGAAATAAAAAAATAAGAAAACCAACTGATTTGAAATTCCACAGATATTTAGCCGTTAAAGCACCAAAAGAAAAAGTTAAGAGGTGTTTAAAAAAACAATATCCCGTGTATATTTTTACCTTTGCCATCAAATGAAATCATTCGCTAAAATCTTATTTATTCTTGGCTTGTTGATGGGCACAGCATCTATTTCTGTTGCCCAGCAATTAAAAACTTTTGACCCTTCCAAAACCGGAACTCCTGCTGTGCCCAAAAGCAAGCAAAACCTGGCTTTGGAGTATTATTCATCCAGAGATTTTGAAAAAGCTGCACTTCTGTTCGAAGAGCTTTATGAAGAAAGCCCCACCTCCTTTTTTTATCAATATTTGCTCTATTGCTATTTGAATCTGGATGAGTATAAAAAAGCCGAACGACTCATAAAAAAAGCATCGAAAGACCAGGGGAAACCCTATAAGGAAATTGCCGATTTAGGCTATTTGCGGTTGAAAAAGGGCGAAAACACGCAGGCTGAAGAGATGTTTAAGGAAGCTATAGAATTACTTCCTGCCAATCAGGGGGCTGTAAATGAGTTGGCCGGCGATTTTAGAAACCGGGGTCAAAACGAGTGGGCCGAAAAAACCTATATTCAGGGGAAAAAGCTGGTGGGCAACAGCTACGGCTTTGAGAGCGAGCTGGGTTATTTGTATTTCTTTTTGGAGCAATACGATAAAATGACCGATGCCTACCTCGATTTATTACAACGGAACCCCGACCAGCTAAAAACCATTCAATATCGAATTCAGAATGCCTTTAGAACAGCCAGCGAAGATATTATCTATCCCTATTTAAAACAGGAATTGCTCAAGCGCATCAAAAACAATGATAATTCACAAACATTCAGCGAGTTGCTTTTGTGGCTTAGCATTCAGCGGAAAGATTTCACCATTGCAGTCATTCAGGCTAAAGCTTTAGACAAACGTGAGGGAAAAGAGTTTTTTCGGGTTTACGATTTGGCTTTGGTGATGGCGAAAAACGGCCACTACAAGGAAAGCATCGAGGCTCTTGATTTTATTCTCAAATATCCCGAAGCCAAAAACCAAATCTATTATACCGATGCTGTTCAGGCGATTCTGGAAGCTCGATTTGGCTTTTTAAAATCTCATCAAACCATTAACCAACAGCAGGTTAATGAGTTAGCAACAGATTATGAATTAGCCCTAAAATCGTTGGGTTACCAAAAATACACCGTAAAAACCGTGATGAATCTGGCCGAAATACAAAGTTTTTATCAGCAAAAGCCCACTCAGGCAATGGAAACTTTAGACAGCCTGATTCAGATTCCCGGAATACCCAAGGCCGACGTGGCGCCCGCAAAATTGCTTCTGGGGAATATATATCTGCTCAACGACAATCCCTGGGAAGCAACCTTGCTTTTTTCGCAGGTTGAAAAGGATTTTAAAAACGATGAAATTGGATTTGAAGCCCGCCTTCGCAATGCCAGACTCTCGTTTTATATTGGCGAATTTGATTGGGCCAAAGCTCAGCTCGACGTGTTAAAAGCCGCAACCGGCAAAAAAATTGCCAACGATGCCATGACGCTTTCTTTGTTTATCGCAGAAAACTTAGATGCCGACAGCAGTACAAGAGCCCTTGAGCTCTATGGCCGGGCCGATTTGCTAACATTGCAGCATCGCGACAGTATGGCTCTGGAAACCTTAGACAGCATCTTCATGTTGAGTTTATATCACGAAGTTTTTGACGATGTGTGGTTTAAAAAGGCAACTATTTATACCGAAAATCATCAATACAGTCAGGCAAAAATCTATCTGGAAAAAATTGTGGAACAATACCCCGATGGTTTATTAGCCGACGATGCTATGATGCAACTGGCAGATATTGAACTGAATGAGTTTAACAATGAAGCCGCTGCCAGCGAGTCGTACAAGAAAATTCTCACCAATTACCCGTCGAGCATTTATGCTGCCGAGGCGCGAAAAGCCTTTAGAACCCTTCGAAAGGATTTTGACGACATAAAAAATGCGGACCCTTTGTAGAGTCCGCATTTTTTATGCTTTTATCTTCGATTAGCGATAGATGCAGTTTCCACTGTTTGGGCCTCTTCCAGCACCATAAGGGCCATTGCCATCGGCTTTTGGGCCATCGCCTTCAGGACCGAAACCAGTGCCTCTTTGGCCTCTCCCCTGTTTTCCACCTTTTCGCGGACCATCATTCATTTCCATGGCATCGAATCTGGTTTTTTGATTTTCGTCGAGAATGCTTCTTACTTTCATTCTGTTCTCGACTCTTGCAATCTGTATTTTAGTTTTAAGATCGCCAATCTCTTTCACTTTGGCTACAATAGCTTGATTGTCGGGCTTATCGGCTATCATTAATTTATTGAGCTGAGCTTCTTTTTCATCCAAATCGGCTTTTATTGGATTTATCTGCTTTTGCATTTCAGTAAAAAATACATCCACCTTGTCTTGCTGTTCATCGTTTAAATCAAGATTTCTGAAATGTTGGGGTTTGTCAGGATTTTGGTCGTTGAAGGTACGTGGCTGTGCCATGATCGCGCTGGTAGCAAAGAAAAGGGCTATGAGCAGAACCGGGGCAATCAATTTTTGTGTTTTCATTTTTTCTATATTTTAATTAAACATTTTATCTCTTCGATAGATGGCAGACAAAATGGTTTAATAGCCCCAGAGAAACCATTGCGGGATTTAACATATTTTAAAGCCGATGAGCAGAGAACCTAATAATTTTACGGGAAAATTCCATTTCAAACAATTGAGACAAACAAAATATGGGAAAATTCCTAAAACTTAATTATTATATCTGTTACAAATTTGGAGCTAAATGAAAATTGGGTTATTAGGCCAGGGATATGAAGTAACATCAAAGAATTCAGTAGGAAATCAATTGATAAAATTCTTTTCAGACAAGGGCTTTCACACTTTTACGGGCATTACAGCATTTGCTAGCCAAGCAGGTGTTAATGGGCTTTCAAAACACCTAACATCATCTAAAAAACATCTTAAAAATATTACAATAATTACTGGAGTTGACCAAAAAGGAACTTCCCAGGAAGCATTATTAGCACTTTTAAATTTAAAAATAAAAGCATATATCTTTTATCAACCTTCATTCACAATCTTCCATCCAAAAATTTATTTATTTGAAGGTGATAACAGATCTGAGTTGATTATCGGTTCTTCTAATTTAACTTCTCAAGGACTTTTTACTAATGTTGAAGCATCATTGCTAATTAGCATTGATAACAATATAGAGTCGGACAAGAAAATTGTTAAACAACTCAAAGATTATTATAATGGCCTCTTTGACTTCACTGATCCGAACCTTAAAAAACTATCCAAAAAAATAATAACTGACTTAGTAAAAGCTAAAATTGTCCCAACCGAAGCAGAGCGAAAAGCATCGAATGATAAAGCAGAGAAAACTGAAAGAACTGAAACTGAAAATATAATCAGTAAAATATTTCCTAAAAGAGCAATTGCAAAAATTCCTACCGAATTTAGAAGCGCGAAAAACTCAACCATTAAAAAAACAGCATCTGATGCTAATGTCGTTACTGTAAGTTCAAAAAAGGATAGGTTGGTTTGGGAAAGTGGCAAACTATCGGAAAGAGATTTGAATATTCCCAAAGGATCTACAACCAATCCAACCGGATCTATGCTTTTTAAAAAAGGAAAGACCAAAGATATTGACCAACGGCACTATTTCAGAGACGTAGTTTTTTCCTCTCTTAAATGGAAACGAGATACAAAACCTGAAACATCACATCTAGAGAGGGCAGTAGCTATTTTTTTTATTATAATTGATGGCAAAGCAGCTGGCCGTTATAAACTTACCCTCACTCATAACCCACTAACAAATACCCGTTCATACCAACAGAATAACTCAATGACTTCAATTAGTTGGGGAGAAGCTAAAAAGGTAATTGCCCAAGACAACCTTATTGGCAAGAATGCAACTTTATATAAAACCCAAAAGACAAGGTGAATTTATTTTTGAAATTCTGTAAAACTCATTTGAATAAACTTGTTGAAAACTTTTTTCCTAACCCCCCCCCCTTGTTTGTTCATAATATAAACCTATCTTTGGACTGAATTTGTCCAAAAATGAAATTAGAATCAACTTTCGGTGATACGATTAAAAAACTTCGCAAGAAAAAAAATCTTCCTTTGCGTGAGGTAGCAGAAGCATTGCAAATTGATACTTCAATGCTGGGGAAGATTGAGAAGAACAATCGCAAACCAACCAAACAACTTATAGAAAAATTTGCGGATTATTTCAAGGTAAGTGACAAAGACTTACTGATAGCTTTCTTGAGTGATACAGTTGCTTATCAAATAATGGATGTAGAAGAATTATCTTCCGAAGTATTTAAAGTAGCTGAGAAAAAAGTTAAGTATATGAAAACTAAAAAACCCAATCAATGAAATTAATCACTGAGGCATCAGCAGAAAAGTTGAGAGGTGGTTTTTATACACCTGAACCCATAGCAGAATTTGTTTTGCGATGGGGTATAAATGGTAGTAAAGACTTAGATATACTTGAACCAAGCTGTGGTGATGGCGTTTTTTTGGATCAAATGGCAAAATATCAACTAGATTATAAATCAATTACAGCGGTTGAGCTGGATTCGGTCGAAGCCAAGAAAGCTGAAATTATAAATTTGAAAAATAAACAAATCATCATAGGTGATTTTCACACTTATTGCAATCATACTGAAAAACGTTTTGATCTTGTTGTTGGTAATCCTCCCTATATCCGTTATCAATTTTTCAATAGAGAACAACAAATTGAAGCTGGAGATATTTTTATTAGAGCCGGCTTGACTTACTCAAAATTGACGAACGCTTGGGTTTCTTTTGTAGTTGGGTCATCACTATTACTCAAAGACAAAGGCGGTAAAATTGGATTTGTTTTACCAGCAGAAATTTTACAAGTCTCTTTTGCCCAGCAATTAAGGAATTTCATTGCACACTTTTATAACAAAATCAACATCATTTCATTTGAGAAACTAGTTTTCCCAAACATTCAGCAAGAGGTTGTTTTGCTTCTTTGTGAAAAAAATAATTCTAAAGAACACAATATTGAACACATAGAGTTGAGAGATGCAAGCGAATTGCAAACACTTGATGTATCACGGTTGAAAAGCTCTAAAAAGAAAATTGATTTTAAAAGCAACAAATGGACATTCTATTTTTTGGAGCAAGACGAAATTGATTTTCTAGAAAATATTGCAAAGAGAAGAAACATTCCTACGCTTGAAAAATTTGCAAGAGTTGAAGTCGGAATTACAACAGGTTCAAATGATTTCTTCACAGTTCCACTAACAACCGTAGAAGAATACGAATTACAAGATTATGCAAAGCCCATGGTAGGCAGAAGTGTTCAGGTAAATTCTGTAATTTTCACTGAAGAAGATTGGAAAATAAATAAGTATTCTAAGGCCAAAGCACATCTGCTTGTATTTCCTGACAGAAATAATTTAAACAAAAAAAATGGTGCTATAAAATATATCGCTCATGGAGAAAACTTAGGAATCAACAAAGGGTATAAAACCGGAATTCGTGATGATTGGTTTGTGGTACCATCGTTGAAAATTTCAGATGCTCTTTTCATTCGTAGAAACAATTTGTACCCAAGATTGATAATTAATCAAGCTGAAGCATATACAACTGATACAATGCACCGAGTATTTGTCCGACCAAACACAAACATAAAAGCTCTGACCGCAAGTTACTACAATTCACTCTCACTTGCATTTACGGAAGTTTCAGGTCGAAGCCACGGAGGAGGTGTTTTAGAGTTAATGCCAAATGAAGCAGAAAAAGTTTTACTACCCTATCATATAAACAATGCTTCATTGCTTCAACAGATTGACAATCTAATTCGAGAAAAAACCGATATTGAAGGTATTTTAAAAATTACCAATCAAATAATATTGAAAGATCATTTTGGAATGTCGCAACAAGAGATAGATTTAGCACATAACATTTGGAAAAAACTTTCTTCAAGACGACTAAATAGAGGCAGATAGATATTACTAAAGCCATTGGCGAAAAGTGTTATAGCAAATACGAATCTATTTGTTCGTTGAAGCTTTCCTAACTACTGCATACATTTGAGATAGCGAATAGTTGAACAACAATTTATTGCCACAATTGATATAGCGTCAGATATTAAAGGATGGCTTTTTTAGTACTCTGCAACAGCCCTCACCGGAGAGCCATCGGCCTGAGCAATTTTTAGAGGAAGGGCAATAAATCGAAACTTTTGAGTTCGTATTTGCTCCAGTCCGGTTAGATTTTCGATAATCAGGATTTCATTTTTAAGTAGCTCATAATGAGTATCGTAGGTTGTGGAGTTGTGCTTATCGATGGAGATGGCGTCGGTGCCAATACCATTTAACCTGAACCCGCCCAAAAACTGAGCTCCGGCTTTATCCAAAGCAGGAAAGCCGGAATAATAATCATCCGAACCCCATTTCTCTGACCAACCCGTGCGAAGGATAATAAAATCACTTTCTCGGATTACATCTTCGAAATCGGCAAAATAATCGGCCTGATTCTTACCGTCCAAATCATCGTGCGAAAAGGGAATAATGCAGGCTTGTCCGCTAAATTTAGACACAAAAAACTGGTCAAGCGTTTTCCCATTCTCCAGCATATGAGCCGGGGCATCCATATGCGTGCCCACATGAGTACCCAGAAACAGCTCTTTTTCGGCAAACCCTTCCTTAGCCACCGTTGAAAACTGTAGTATTTTAACTTGCGGAGTACCGGGAAAAACAGGCATATTGGTTTCGATGGGGTGGGTTAAATCTATAAGGTGCATAGGGCTTCGATTAAATTTCTGCAAATGTAATTGATTCAATTTATAATTGATAATCTCATACAAATCTGTATTTTTATGGGCGAAAAAACTGGGAGGAAAATTGTCGAAGAATATTGCAGAAACCCCATTAATGAAGCAATACAACAGCATTAAGGCCAAACACCCAACGGCATTGCTATTGTTTAGAGTGGGCGATTTTTATGAAACATTTGACGAAGATGCTGTAAAAGCATCGCGGATTTTGGGAATTGTGCTCACCAAAAGAGCCAATGGGTCGGCATCTTATGTAGATTTGGCTGGTTTTCCTCACCATTCACTCGACACTTATCTCCCCAAATTGGTTAAAGCTGGCGAGAAAGTAGCCATTTGCGATCAGCTGGAAGACCCCAAAACCACCAAAACCATTGTGAAACGGGGTGTTACAGAGCTTATTACGCCGGGCGTTTCCTACAATGACCAGGTGTTGGATAACAAGAAAAACAATTTCTTAGCCAGTATAGATTTTCAGGCAAAAACCAGCGGGGTCTCCTTTCTCGATGTGAGTACAGGAGAATTTTTTGTGGCTCAGGGGCAAAACGATTATATCGACAAATTGCTTCAGAGTTTTCAACCCAACGAAATTATTGTTCAGAAAAACAGAGTTAAGGACTTTCAACTGCAATTTGGTGCCAAGTTTTATACCAGCACCTTCGACGATTGGGTTTTTACCACCGAATTTGCCCAGGATATATTGCTCAAGCATTTCAAAATATCTTCGTTCAAGGGATTTGGAATCGAAGGATTGCAGCAGGGCATTGTTGCTGCCGGAGCTGCATTGCACTATCTTTTCGAAACCCACCACCACGATGTGGAGCATATCAATAAAATAACCCGCATTGAAGAGGATCACTATGTGTGGCTCGACAGGTTTACCATCAGAAATCTGGAGCTCATTCATTCGCCCAACGAAAATGCCCGGACCTTACTCGATGTGATTGACAGAACTGTCTCGCCCATGGGTGCCCGAATGCTGAAACGGTGGCTGGTGTTGCCCTTAAAAAATCAGCAACCCATTGAAGAGCGCCTGAAAATTGTGGATTTTTTCTTTAAAAACTCCCAGCTTCGCAATCAGTTATTTCACGAAATCAATCAGTTGGGCGATTTGGAACGTCTTGTGGGAAAGGCATCCACAGGAAAAATCCATCCCCGCGAAATGCTTCAGGTGAGAAATGGTTTGGTGATTGTAGAAAAGATTCAAAACCTGATAAAAGGAATTCCTTTAGAAGCCCTGGAAAAAACCAGAGAACAGCTCAACTTTTGTCAAACCATTAGAGACAGAATTTCGAGAGAGATAAAAGCGGAGCCTTCCACACTGATTGTCAAGGGAAATGTGATTGCCGATGGTGTGAATCCGGAGCTCGACGAGTACCGGCAGCTGGCCTATAGCAGCAAAGATGTTTTGCGGACAATTCAGCAGCGGGAAAGCGAGCGCACAGGAATTCCAAGCCTGAAAATCAGTTTTAACAATGTGTTTGGATATTATCTGGAAGTTACCAATACCCACAAAGATAAAGTCCCCGCCGACTGGCACCGCAAACAAACCCTCACCGGTTCAGAAAGATATATTACAGAGGAATTGAAAGTATTGGAGCAAAAGATTTTGCAGGCCGAAGACAAAATGCTGGTTATTGAGCAGGCCATGTATCAAAATCTGGTTTTGGCCTTGCACGACTATATTCAACCCATTCAGCACAATGCGTTTTTGCTGGCTCAACTCGATGTTTTGCTGTCGTTTGCCCAGATAGCCGAAGAGAATAATTATTGCAAACCAGAGATTAATCAGTCGATGAGCATCGACATAAAAGATGGACGACACCCTGTGATAGAGCAGCAGCTCAAAATTGGGGATGAATATGTGGCCAACGATGTATTTTTAGACAACGAGCACCAGCAAATCATTATCATAACCGGACCCAATATGAGTGGGAAGTCAGCCTTTTTACGCCAAACCGCTTTGATTACCCTGATGGCTCAAATGGGCAGTTTTGTTCCGGCACAATCGGCACGTATTGGCTTAGTTGACAAGATATTTACCCGTGTTGGAGCTTCCGACAATATTTCTTCGGGAGAATCGACATTTATGGTAGAGATGAATGAGACGGCCAGTATTCTCAATAACATCAGCAACCGGAGTTTAATTTTGCTCGACGAAATAGGACGTGGAACAAGTACCTATGATGGAATTAGCATTGCGTGGGCCATTGCCGAGTTTTTGCATGAGCATCCGCTGTATCATCCCAAGGTATTGTTTGCCACCCACTACCATGAGCTCAATGAGATGGCACAGACCATGCGCCGTATTAAAAACTATCATGTTACAGTGAAGGAAGTACAGAATAATGTGCTATTTTTGCGCAAGTTGAAGGTTGGCGGAAGCGAGCATAGTTTTGGAATCCATGTGGCACGTATGGCCGGAATGCCCAGTTGGGTTTTGGAGCGAAGTAATGAGATTTTGGGCCAGTTGGAAGAAACCCGAAAACAGGGAGCTTTGGAAGCCACACCCAAAAAATCCATGGCAAAAAAAACCCGTCAAGATGACTATCAATTGAGTTTTATTCAGCTGGACGATCCGCTTTTGTATCAGATAAAGGAAGATATTTTGAACACTAACATCAACACCCTGACGCCGGTAGAAGCTTTGATGAAGCTCAATGAGATTAAAAAACTGCTGGGAAAATAATGTAAAAAAACTTTTGTTTTTTAGTTTAATTAATATGTATATTTGCATCCGCAAAAAGCGAAAGTAGCTCAGTTGGTAGAGCATGACCTTGCCAAGGTCAGGGTCGCGAGTTCGAATCTCGTCTTTCGCTCAAGAAGTTCTTAAGGGTAGTTGCCCAGGTGGTGGAATTGGTAGACACGTTGGACTTAAAATCCAATGATCATTGCGATCGTGCGGGTTCAAGTCCCGCCCCGGGTACTTTGCGAAAGTAGCTCAGTTGGTAGAGCATGACCTTGCCAAGGTCAGGGTCGCGAGTTCGAATCTCGTCTTTCGCTCAAAAGCTTACTCATTGGAGTAGGCTTTTTTTGTTTGTGGGCGTTAGCTAATTACCACCGTTAACAAAAAGGGGATTTACTTAGAATTACCTAAAAAAACAGCACGATAACCCGATTATATTTTGAAAATTCTTAGTAATATTGCGGTGTCTAAGCGAAAGTAGCTCAGTTGGTAGAGCATGACCTTCCCAAGGTCAGGGTCGCGAGTTCGAGCCTCGTCTTTCGCTCACAAAAACCCACTTATTTGAGTGGGTTTTTTATTTTTACCGGATATTATCCTTTTACCTAAAACATCATGAAATCTTGCAAAAAAGGCGTCCGCAGAGAGGTCCACAGAAGCCGGTGATTTCTAAATATGTCAGTATTGGAAATCGATTTTTATCTTTTTAGCAGGCGGATTTTAATTTTGTCTTCGAAGGCCGATAGTGCTGCTTTGGAGCCTTCGCCCATGGCAATGACGATTTGCTTTTAGGGCACCACCGAAACATCGCCTGCAGCATAAACTCCAGCTTCGCGGGTGCGGCAGTGCGCATCTATGGCTATCTCGCCCATTCGGTTGGTATCGACCATATCCTTGAAAACGGAGCTATTGGAAATCAGCCCAATTTGCACAAAAACCCCGTCGGTAACAATGGTTTTACTTTCACCTGTGGCTATTTCGGAATATTGAAGCGCATTTACCTTGCTGCCATCGCCCAATATGGCTGTGGTGGCGGCGCCCGGAATAAACTCCACATTGGACATGCTTTTCAACTTGTCCTGCAAAATCTGATCGCCTTTCAGCTCTTCCAAAAACTCGAGAACGGTAACATGCGAAGCCAGATTTGACAGATCGATGGCGGCTTCGAGACCGGAATTTCCTCCGCGAATCACCACTACTTTTTTGCCTTTGTAGAAAGGGCCGTCGCAATGGGCGCAAAAAGCCACCCCGGAGCCCATATATTCCTTTTCGCCGGGAACTCCCAGCCGGCGCCAACTGGCACCTGTGGCAATGATGAGTGCGGGGGCCGAAAATTTTTCCCCCGAAGTGGTGGTAATATATTTTATGCCATCCACTATTTCGGAGGAGGCGATTCTGCGGTTATCGAAAATATGAACGGGATAGTCCTGCAAATGCTTCTTCAGATTTGCGGAGAGTTCCTTGCCGGTGGTTTGGGCTATGGAAATCATGTTTTCAATTCCCACGGTTTCAGCCACTTGTCCGCCAATGGTCTCGGCCACTAAAGCCACTGAGAATCCTTTACGGGCTGAATAGATGGCTGCAGAAACTCCGGCGGGACCTCCACCTGCTACCACCACATCAAAATTACTGATTTCAGAGCTCGCCTGAAAGTTGGAACCAACCAATGTTTCGAGTTTTTCGAGCAATTCGCCCAAAGAGGAGCGACCAATATGCAGCACCTGTCCATTGGCATAGACCGTTGGAACCGCCTGAATGTTCAGCTTTTCAATTTCTTCGCAGAAAATGCCTCCATCTATAATCTCGTTGCGGATATTTTGATTGAGTATGGTGATGACATTCAGGGCTTTCACCACTTCGGGGCAATTGGTACAAGTGAGCGAAATATAGCTTTTCAGCTCAATATTCCCCCGCAGGTTTTGAATGCGGCGGCTGAGCATCTCATCGGGAAGATTTTTCCCAATGCCATCGAGATTGAGAATTGCAGCCAAAAGGCTTGAGAACTCATGACCTGTTGGAACGGCTTTAAAAACAATGTTCGCAGGGTTTCCGTTTTTCAATATTTCGAACGAAAAACCTTCATCCCCCGCCATTTGATCCTCCATATATGGGGAGCAGCCTGCTACATCTTCCAGCAAATCTTTCAGCTCCTGAGCCTGCGGATGTTGTGGATGGGTTTGAATTTTAAAGGTATATTGGTTTTTGAGTGATTCAAAAAATTCCGGTAACTTGTTCTTTTATAGCTTGTTCCAACATGTTTATCTGGTTTTAAAAAAGGAAGCTGAAGGTGGTTGCAATGGACCAAATCAGCCTCCCAAAAGTGTTTAACGTGATTAAATGACTCCAACTAAATCAATTCCTGGTTTCAGGGTCTTTTTGCCTTCTTCCCATTTGGCGGGACAAACTTCTGCTGGGTGAGCGGCCACAAATTGCAGAGCTTTCAATCGGCGCAGCAACTCGTCAGCGTTACGGCCCACATTTCCTGCAATAACTTCATAGGCAACAATTTCGCCCTGTGGGTTTACGATGAAGGTACCTCTTTCGGCCAATCCTGCTTCTTCAATCATCACATCGAATCCACGGCTCAAAACACCTGTTGGGTCGGCCAGCATGGGATATTTGATTTTCTTGATGGTATCGGAGGTGTCGTGCCATGCCTTGTGAACGAAATGAGTATCGGTAGAAACCGAGTAAATTTCAGTTCCGGTGGCTTTGAACTGGTCGTACATGTTGGCTAAGTCTTCGAGCTCGGTGGGGCAGACAAAAGTAAAATCGGCGGGATAGAAGAAAAAGATGGACCATTTTCCAAGAACATCTTGTTTTGTTACTGTTTTAAAATCGTTGTTGGCAAAAGCCTGAACTTTGAAATCGACAATCTGTTTTCCAATTTGTGACATAGTTATTCGTTTTTATGAATGATTTATTTATTTGTTGAATTTTCTAATTTTTCGGCAAAACTATAGCCAAAAGAGATATATGTCAAATCAATAATATTGATAGACTGATAGATTTAGTCTATATGAATACTTATAAAATCCCGAACAAGGAAAAAGACACTTATTGGAAAGCAGAAAGATTTGTATCTTTGAAATTATATTAAAAAGTATGGTTTCGAGAGAATTTATATTAAACACAATCAGAACTCACAAATCGGAGTTTACAAAATATGGAGTTCAGAATATTGGATTGTTTGGATCTTATGTTGAAATGAGCAATCGGATAAAAGCGATATCGATATTCTTATTGATTTTGAGCCGGATAAAGAGAATTTCGATAATTTTATGGCGGTCTTTGATTTGTTTGAAATCCTATTTGTTAACGAAAAACTTGAGTTGGTAACCAAAAATGGATTAAGCCCATATATTGGGCCTTCCATTTTAAAAGAAGTCGAGTATGTATAAAGAGCCATTGGAGTATCTAAAACATATCAAGGCTATATTTCTATATTTCTATAATTAATATTATGATGTATTCTAAAAGCATTGCGCAATATTTAAAAAGCTTCACCTTCATTCTTATTTTAGCTTTAATCACGTCATCGTGTGCCACTATTTCAACCCGCAGGCTTTATAATGTGAATATAAAATCGAACGCCGCAAACGCGAAAATTAGAATTGCTGACAGCTCTTATAATTTACCAGCGAAGGTGAAATTAGCCCGATCGAAAGATGATTTAGAGATTCTACTGATTACCGACTCGGTCGAAACAAATTACACAGTAAAATCATCACCAAACGCTCCATTTTTGTATGGTAATCTCATTTTCATGCATTTTGCCCCTGCTGGCTATCTGATAGATTTCACCAACCAAAAAAGGTTTTATTATGGCCGTCATGTGTTTCTCAACCAGGACGATAGTATTAGAATAATCAGGCCCCCCGTATCAAAATTTTATTACGATTATTTTGGCAAAAAATTTCCGTCACATAAGGGAGTCGTAAATTTAACCATTGGCCTACCCTATATCAATGTTTTCTTTCTTCAACCGCCCAACGAACCAACCAAGAGAAATTTAGGTTTTTGGGGACTATCTGCAGGTTTAGAATATTTTTATCGGGATTCGAGGTTTATTAGTTTGAAAGCCTATGCTGCATCTGATTTCTTTGCCCCCTTCATTGGAGCCATTGATATCAGTGGAGAGTATGAACTTATGAGCTCGCTGTTTGTTAGCTTAACTCAAAATTATGCTTTAAATCGTTTTTCACTGGGGTATGGCCTAAGCTATTCCAGAAACATCTGGGATTTAAGATATTATGAGCAGTTTGACCCGCAACAACCTGGCAGAGAACCCATAAAGAAAAAAACAGAGTCCATAGGCTTTCAACTTAATGGATACCATCAATTTAACAAGCTCTTTCTTGTTGGAATGATATATCGACCCTCTTTACTTAGAATAAACCCCTCTGTGGAATTCAAATATGAACACTTAATCAGTGTTGAGATTGTAATGAAATTGCGGTTTGAAAAGCCCGCTGAATAGCTCCTGGTATAACCATAACGAAAATCTCAATGAACCATCCGGATTAGAAAGCTCATTCATGGATTATATTTCCAAATCACAAACCAAAGGTTCAGGGTTTCGCCAGTTGATATTTCTCCACAACCTCCATCCGCTTAGTCTCGTCGAGCGATTTTATGTAGGCTTTCCAACCGGGACTAAATTTAATATGCCACCGCCGGAAACGGCCAACGAATGATTTGGGTTTTGCATCGTATTTTGCCCTCATGGGGCAGCTTTCGCAATTGTTTTCGGCCATGATTTTATGTGTTTGAATTAGCCTTTCAAAAATAGTCGAAATGTGTTTATAATGAGCAGATTAATTTATTTTTTTTACCCCGGAATCTATGAAATATTAACCTACAAAAGGCGCTGAATTCTTAAAATTCGACCATCCAAAACGCGAATTGCAAAACCTGATTTTAAGGTCAAAAGATATAGCAGACATTAATATATGAAATAATTAATGTTTGTATGAAATTTCCTGGTATATTTGATGCCTGAATTCAATGTAAACATTAAAAATAAAGATAATTAATGTCTGAATTAATGTATCCCATCAACCCAGATAGAAATCTTCCGTGGAATGATTTGCCTTTGCTGCCCATTCATGCAGAATTATATTCTCAGGTAGAAATATTGGAAAAACTGGCTGATGCCAGAGCTGCTCTGGCGCGGCTGCATGGCCGAAGTGCTGTTATTCCCAATCAGGGCCTGCTCATCAATACCATTAGCCTGCAGGAGGCTAAACTATCGAGCGAAATTGAAAATATCTTTACCACCGACGACGATTTATACAAAGCTTTTAGCGATGAAGCCAAATTGATGAATCCAAAATCGAAGGAAGTGCTGAAATATCGCGAAGCGCTTTGGTCGGGGTTTCAATATCTCAATGAAAAAGAGCGCTTCGACATGGACTATTTTATCAGGATTTACAACGAAATCAAGCAAACCTCCGATGGCATAAGGCCCGATTTTATCAATACCAGAATTAAAGCGGGCGGGACGGGACCCAACGCGGGCAAAACTGTGTATACGCCTCCCTATGGTCAGAAAATAATTGAAGAGAAACTCCAAAATTTAATCCGTTTTGTAAACGACGATAAATCTTTCAAAATCGATCATTTGCTGAAAATGGCCATTGCCCACTATCAGTTCGAAGCCATTCATCCGTTTCGCGATGGTAATGGCCGGGCAGGCAGGGTGTTTAATATTCACTATTTAACCAATAAGGGCTTGCTCGATTACCCGATTTTGTTCCTCAGCCGATATATTTTAGATCATAAAGATGATTACTATTATGGCTTGAATGGCGTTTCACAAAAAGGCAACTGGAAATTCTGGATACTTTTTATGCTGCGGGCTATTGAAGAAACTTCGAATATTACCTTCCATAAAATCAACGATATTGTTGAAACCCGTGACTCAATTCTCCGCTTTATCTCAAGTCAAAAAGACAATTTCAGAAATCCGGATAAACTCGTTGAAGCCATTTTCACTCAACCCTTTACTAAGGTTAAACATTTGGTGGATGCGGGCATTTACTCTGAAAATACTGCCCGGAATTATTTAAACCAATTGTGTGATTTGCAAGTCTTAGAGAAAAAACAAGTGGATGGCCATCATTATTACCTCAATCAGGAGCTATACCGGATTTTGGCGGATAATTAGCCTTCAACTGCCTAAAGACCAAACGTCACAAACTTCACTCAACCAATATCTTTAAACTGCTGGTCTGATTCCCAACAATCAAACGGCAAATATAAACCCCGGATGGAGCATTTCCCCTGTTCCAGGAATATTCATGTGAGCCGGCTCTAAGGCTTTGCGATACCAGCTTATCGGTTTTCTGACCAAAGAGATTGTAGATTTCCAGAACCACTGGGCTCTCAGCGGGCAAATTAAAGGCTATTTGAGTCGATTGGCTGAAAGGGTTGGGATAGTTACGTAAATTAAGGCTGAAAGAAAATGGAGTTTCGTTCTGAACCAATAAGGCATTCTGATTTTCTGCGCCAAAAGTAGGGAGCATTTCGGTAAAATCGCCTGTTCCATTGGGATAGCGGCCTGTGGTGGTGTCGGCTTTTTGAAGTCCAAAACTCACCAAATCGAGCAGATTCAAATTTTGATCGGAGAGGATGATGGTTTCGCCGTCGGCAGAGAGTTTTATATCGGCATGAAGCCCCGCCTGATCCAAATCCTTGTCGGCCCAAACTATCAAATATCCATCGGCCATAAGGGTGGTATCGGGGAATGCCCATTTGGCGGGTTCGTTGGGATCGTCCGAAAGATAATATCCTGCCAGATTGATGGCTTCGGTGCTGTTATTGTAAATCTCAATCCAATCTTCAAACTCCCCATCCTGATCGGCTATGGTGCTCTCGTTATCGGCCATAAACTCGTTAATTACCAGTGGATTACTAACTTCAATCTCATAGAACTCGTATTCTGCACGCACAGGGCTAAAGGCCGCTGCCTGAGCATTTTCCGCATAAACATAATATTGGGTGTTGGTGGATCCTGCCACAAGTGAAGCACCATAATTTCCATCGCCGGCTGCCCCTTCATCGTGTTGGCCATCGTCGAACATATCCACTTTTTCGAACACGCCAAAGGGACTGTAACGATAGGCCAATTTAACCATGCTGGCATTGCTCACCTGAGCATTTACCACGATTTCCTGCCCGGGAACAGCGGATTCGGGGCTATGTGTTACGGCTTGAATGGAAGGCGATTCATACTCAAACTCGGTGAGTCCCATCAAGTAGGTAACTCTGGCATCCATGAGCTGAACAACCCCGATAATAGCCTGTGGTCCTCCCCCCAATTGGGTGTACAGATTGCTGATGAAATCGTTGTATGTAAAGAATTTATTGGGGTCGCCCTGAACATAGGCATCTATCATATCCTGAATTTCAAGAGCTCTGCTTTCATACTGACCATCGGCAAAATTCTCTTCTATCATGGTTTTCATGTGGGCCACATACATTTTTTTATAGGTCGCATTGCTCAATATTTTACTCACCACCGGAAAATCGGCTTCGTTTTGATTGGCAAAGGGGCTCATCTGCTGCAATTGCACTGTGCCCAAAGGCCCCAGCGTTTGATGCATGGTAAAAACCCCAAAACATTCGTTCAAATCCCAGGGACTTGGGTTAAATCGCCCGTTATTGTCCTGATAAACATAGTAGTTTTGCGGGTTGTTGATGGGTCCGTCGAGATTGACGGTAAGGTTGGAGAAAGCCAGAAACCACAAATGACGGTCGATATTCAGCACTTCGGGGGTGTAGGCGTTATGGTTGTTCAGCGTATCGAGAAAGTGAATTAAACGGTCCCAGCCCTGGTCGGATTCCTGAGTATAATAGTCAAAATAATCGGTCGAATCGGTGCCAAAATACTCCCAAACGCTGCCGGTGGGCACTTTCCCTTCGTTGAGTTCGCCCTTGAAGAAAGCATTTTCATCGCTGCCATAATGGGTTTGGGCAAAAAGCTTATCCACGCTTTGGTCGTTGGTATAAAGCCCCAGATGGGTCCCGTTGATATAGACATCGGAATAGTTGGCTAAGCCGGCGGGGAAATATTTTCGGGCAATCTCGTAGCCCAGAACTTCGCGGATAAAAGTGGGGTCTTTAAATCCGTTGGCCAATTTTATGGTTCCGTAGCCTTCCATAGTTTGGTCGTTGATGATATAATCGAGTTTGATGTTCAGCGGATTTTTAACGCGGTTGGCCTGATAGGTGCTGTTTCCCTTGTAGCGCACGCCCACACTGTCGAAAACCACCCCATTAATGCTCACACTTCCCATGAGCCTTTCCTCGTTGCCATCGGCCACCATTTGATCCATTATGGCGTCCCAATTGGATTCGGCAAATGTTATTTCTATGGTATTCACGCTATTGATGTCGTAGAATCCCTGAGCCCGCACCAGAGCCGAAATAAAGATAAAAAAGACCAGTAGTAAATTTGTAATTCGCATCATATTAGAATTTTGAGTTTAGAAAGACTGCTATAGTTTTTATGGTGATGAACAAATTCTTCAAGCCTGCCAACACCCTGATGAATTCAAAACCGACCAAACGGCCCAACCGACAAATCTATTCATTTACCTACCTTTACGTCCAAGACAAGGAAAAGGTGGGGTAAGAAAGGTGTATTTTTCAAAAAACCAGCATCTTCCGATTTTCAAATATACGTGAAAATCAGTTGAAT
>DYSN01000324.1 GCA_020718205.1 Draconibacterium orientale | reverse complement strand
AGCTCTGTTCTGAATGTCGGCAACTTCTTTAGTCAAAAACAGACCTGACATCCCTGAAATTAAACTGCTGTATAATCTTTAGTCTAAGATATTCAAAATCTTTATATCCATAAGCCATTCTTTGAATGACTCTAACTTTATTATTCAATCCTTCTGCAAAAGCATTAGAGTATCCGTGCTTTAAAGAATTTCTTATATAAGGTTCCCATCGTTCGATCTTCTTTAAAAATCCTGTTATCTCTGGAATCTTCACAGAGCGGGCATCCGACATCCAATCCGTTAACCGGTGAAGCTTATCATCGACTGTTTCGGCTTTAAATATTTCACGGAACTTATCGCGTAATATATATGCAATAGAAATATTTTCATTCAACTTTAACAATTTTTCAAGATCAGTTTTTTGTTCTTCTTTCAGATTCTCCGGATTCTTTAACAAAAGCCATCGAGAACCCTTATATACTTCCTTATCAGTCTTCTCTGCCTTCAGCGCCTCATTAATCCTGAGCTTATCTATAGCTTTTGAAAAATGCTGCGACAGATGAAAATGGTCGTAGCAAACTTCTGCATTCTTGCAGTATGTCGTGACAACTGTCCGAAAGGCTCTCCACGCATCCATGCTTGCCAATTCTATACCCTTGCACCATTCACTGCCTTTTCCCTTGAAAAAGGGGGTTAAATCAGCTTTTTTTCTCCCTTTTACAACATCAAGGATCTTTCTTTCGTTAGGTGCTGATATAATGGTCGCGTAACGGTGTCCTTTCTTTCGTGATATCTCATCTATGCTGATCCGTTTCGGCTCTATCGATTTTTGTGCATCAATTTCTTTCTGTATGCTTTCTTTATCCAGCCGATATACAAGATGCTTTGATATGCCGAATATAATGGAAATATCTTTCCCCGTCATTCTTTTACAAAATGCGTAAATCCATTTCTGATACCGCACCGTAACCCGTTCATACTTTTCCAGCCATTCAATCTTTTCAGCACCGCAATAGCCGCATGAACATTCTATCCTGTATTTATCTATCTGCAAGAAACAGCGTTTCCCGAAAATAGATAAATCTTCTACCTTCTGCAAACGCCGATCTTTCGGTGCTTTCATAAAAAGCTGTCCGCAAATCGGACAAATAGGGAAGCCAACTCGTTCAATAGTGAGAACTATTTCTTTTTCTTTCTTTAAAATAGCCTTTACAATATACCCTGGCAATCCTAATAATTCTGTGAGTGGTTCGAATCCCATTTTAATTCCTTGGCTTTTTTTTGTGGTGAAAACAATACCAAGTTCATTATGGGATTCTTACTACTTTTATATTATTTTTTTCCTATTTGTTTACTTTTCCCAACATTCCGGACAGACTCATATGTTATTCAGTGTCCCGGCTGAAATCTGAATTCCAAGCTCTTTCAGACTTTC
>DYSN01000323.1 GCA_020718205.1 Draconibacterium orientale | reverse complement strand
AAATTAACGCCGAGCCAACCCCGCTCACCGCCAAAGCAGATTTTGCCTTTCATGGGAAATCGGGGGAGATTTTGCCAGACCTGGTGAAGGCAGTGTGGGGCGGGTAGGATCAACTCAGGCGACACAATCGTTTTAAATATTGCGCAAGATAAAAGGCTTTGGAAATCTAATTTTCCAAAGCCTTTTGATTTTGAAAGATTTTTCCCACTGCCTGATAATTGCTGTTTCGCGGTGTGGCAGGACGCTTATATGATCGGGTTTATTATAAAATAAATGATGAAGACGGTCACTGAGATGATCGTGTGAATTGTCAACACGTTGTTTATATATTGTTTTTCTTCATTGCTCAGGCTTGAACGCGCATAGAGTGGAACAATAAAAGGCGGAGGTGCGATCAGCAGAGTAAACAAACCCGCTTCAAACAATTTGTCCAGGTGCAGGAAGTTCTGCATCAGATGGATATTTAACAATAGCGCAAGCGGGATCAAAATACCCAACCGAATGATCACCACAAGCAAGGCATCCTTCAAGCCAGCGCGATTAATTTTGATTCCATATCCGACGATCATCAAAATGAGCGGAACTGTGAGACTGCCCAGAAATTCAAAGGTGGTCATTAAGGCGCCCGTTATCGGTAGTTGATATAGCCATTCCTGTCCATTAAGCATATTGAAAAGAAGGCTGGACAAAATGGCAATCACCACTGGCGCGGACAGGAAGGATCTGAAAATCTCCTTCGGGTTTTGTCCGCCGTCACGTTTGACCAGCAGCATGGGCAGAAACACAAACCAGATGAAAATCTCATGCCCCAAATCTGTCACAGCAATGTAGCCGATTTTCTCCAAGCCGTAGGCGGCTCCAAATAGGCTGAGTCCCAGCATCCCATATTCAAAGCCTGTGGTTAGGTATGGAAAATAGGAATATTGAATTTTGAATTGTCTTTTTATTAATTGTCCCAAAAGAAACAGGAAAACACACAGTAAAAATGTAGCGGCAAAGATGGCAAAATAGGATGCCTTTAGCTCAACATTTAGGAATGATACGAAGATCACCGCTGGAAGCGCCAGATTCACGACGGTCTTTCGTAATTCATTAACTGTGTTTTCAGTCAGAAAATTCCTGCGATTTATCCAATATCCCAGCGAAATGAGAAAAAGAATAGGTAAAACTTTGTTAAGAATTTGAACGGTTTGTTCCATGTTTATTTTGACGCCTTTTGTTCTGGAGTCGGGCGGTTTGCTGTCCGAATATTTGGTGGGGTGATAATAAATTCACTCAAATTTGAATTTAGTATTTTCTTTAATTCGTCAAAGTTGTTTGCACTGGTTTCGGTGAACAAAAAGCCGAAGACGGAATGTTCTCTGTAATCAATTTTTCGTAATTCCATTGGTTTCTCAAAATTTGAAAGCAGCTTCT
>DYSN01000322.1 GCA_020718205.1 Draconibacterium orientale | reverse complement strand
CCCAATCCAGCCAAAAACCATATTCAATTGCAACTGGAGTATTCGGTTGAATTGAAGAATCTTAAAATTCAAGTATTTGATATCAATGGCAGTGAAAAATTTCTTGAAAATATTATCTTTGGCACAAAAGAAATAAACTTAAAAACCCGAAGCTGGGCATCGGGTACCTATGTGGTTATTGTTCGATCCGATGGAAAAATGGTTGGAAACACTAAATTTGTAATTGAAAAATAAACTGCTATGAGAAAGTCCATTATGTTTATTATGTTGATATCTGGATTGGCTGTCCTTTTGAGCTCTTCTTTGCTTCGGGCACAAAATAATCCAGATAGCAGAACTGCATGTTTTGCCAATGTCATTCTGCGCGACACCAACATTGTAATTCAACTGCCCGATTTGGCCGCAGGTGGTAATTTTCGAATGCTTCCGCAGGTTTTTTTTAAAGGCGTTTTTTACGAAACAGAACCTTTTCCCCAATTTTGCTCACAATCCGGCGCCCTTGAAAAAGATGTGTTACGTATTCAAACCCATTTATCTGCCGCTGATTTCGGTACAATTGAAAGTAAAGAACAATTGGTTATCCTCAACGAATTAATTTTGTGCATAATCTGGAAAAATGTATTTCGCATCGCTCCATCCGAACTGGAATATTCCCTATCTCAAATAGAAAAGAATTTATACCTGTCCAATCAGGCGAGTTTTAATTTAGTTAATAACCTTTATCATCAGGCTTTTGATGGTACGTAAAAAAACATGGATTATGAAAAAGATATTTAGCATTCTATTATTGGTTCTCAGTATGAATTTGTATTCACAGGATTACTATCCCTTAACCGATGAAGGTAAGCACTGGATTGTAGCCCTTCCCGATGAGATGGGATTTGGTTATTACGATGAATTATGGGAGTATTATATGACAGGCGATACCGTAATTAATAACCTTAGTTACAAAAAAGTTTATTATCGATCGTTAGTTGTTCCAGAATCCATGCAACCCCCGTTTGAAGCCGCTGAGGACTATTGGTTATATGGTGTAATTCGGGATGATGAACCCAACAAAAAGGCCTATGCCATTAATTTTTGGCATGATTTGGAAGAATGTAACTCAAACGAGGAATACCTCATGTATGATTATTCATTAATACCTGGCGAAACACCAGATTTTTGCACCTTTTTTGATGGCTATGGCGATAATAATATAATTCAGATTGAAGAAGGGATTCTTTTTAATGTTTCCACAAGAATTTTTAGCAGCTCCCAATCTTTTGAATATTATGAAGGGATTGGCTCCATGTGTGGTTTATTCGAATTGATTGTAATCTTAGTTAAAAAGAGCGAACCCGACCCTGTGCCTCGTTTAACATATTACTGCCCAACCAATGATTGCGACGTGCTGTTAGACATAGATAAACCAACT
>DYSN01000039.1:17291-30145 GCA_020718205.1 Draconibacterium orientale | reverse complement strand
AAATCCTGTTTTCTTTTGTTTTTATAAGTTCAGTCCGTTGAATAAAAATCCGACCAGCAAAATGCCAGAAGCCACAACGCCTATAAAAATACCGATGAGCTGCCATTTTAAAACTTTCTTTAAAATGATAATCTCTGGCAAAGAAAGGGCAATTACTGACATCATAAAAGCCAAAGCAGTTCCAAGCGAAACGCCTTTTTCCATCAGCACGCTCACAATGGGGATAATTCCGGCGGCATTGGAATACATGGGAATGCCCATCAATACTGCCAAAGGAACGCCATACCATTTATCGCTGCCCAGAATCTGCCCCATGAAATCGGCGGGAACATAGCCATGGGCGGCGGCTCCTACTCCAATTCCCAGAACAATATAAATCCGGATTTTACCCACAATTTCCTTCACGGTGCTGTATCCTCGGTTGATGCGGTCGTTCAGCGTAAGTTTTTCTTCTTCCTGCTGACTCTGATTGGATTTTATCTGATAAACCCAGGGAGCCACATATTTCTCCAACCCCAATAAACCAATGATATATCCCGCGGTAATGGCCACAAACAGACCGGTTCCCACGTAGATGAGCGCTATTTTCCAGCCGAACAATCCGGCCAGCAAAACCAAAGCCACTTCGTTAATCATGGGGGCGGCAATAAGGAAAGAAAAGGTTACACCTAAGGGAATACCAGCTTCCACAAACCCTAGAAACAGCGGAATAGCCGAACAGGAGCAAAAGGGTGTAATGATGCCCAGCACCGATGCCAAAACATTTCCCGTGAACAACGATTTTCCTTCGAGTATCTTTCGGGTTTTTTCGGGCGAAAACCAGCTTTGAATGATGCCAACCACAAAAATTATCAGTACCAGAAGCATAAAGACTTTTGGAACTTCATAAATAAAAAAGCTGAGAGCCTCGCTCAGATGCTTTTCCGGATCTAAGCCCAGCATATCGAAGGTGATGAAATGAGCCCATTCCTGCAAGTTCATGTAAATCAAAATCCAAAGGACTAATAAACCTGCGGGAACTGCCAAAGTTTTAAAAATCGATTTGTTCATGGGGCGTACTTGTTAGGATTGGGGGAAAAAGAAAATGACGGTATAATAGATTCCGGTGAGAATAAACACCGCCGCCACTACCTTCCGGAATATGAGCTCAAAATTCCTGATTTGTGAGTAAAGCCGGCCAATGGAGCCCATGCTGAAGGCAATGAGCCGGGCGAAGATGATAACGGGAATTCCGGTGGCTATGGCAAAGACAAAGGGGAGATAGAGTCCGCTGAAACTGCTGATGGTCATGGGGATGAGAATGCCAAAATACAAAACTCCGCTGTAGGGGCAAAAAGCCAGGGCAAAAACCACCCCAAGCAGAAAAGTTGCCCAGTAGCTTTGTTTGTATTTAGATTCCACATACTCTGTTAACTTGCTTATTCCGGGGATATTGAGCCGAATCCAGCCCATCATAAAAACTCCGATGATGATGAGCAAAGGACTCAGAATTTTTTCTCCCCATGTCTGCAAAAACCCCGATATCTCGAATTGACCAATACCGAAATAGAAGAGCAGTCCGATGGCAGTGTAGCTGAAAGCCCTTCCGAGAGTGTAAACCAACCCGCTGATAAAAACTCTTCTTCTGTTTTCAAGGTCCTTACTGATGAATCCAATGGCGGTGATGTTGGTGGCCAAGGGACAAGGGCTAATGGCCGTCATCAATCCAAGAATGAAGGCGGTGAGAAAAGGCAGGTTGGTGCTTTCTAATATCTGCTGCAAAAAATCCATTACTTCAGAAGCTCGTTCACTGTTTCAACTATTTTGGCTTTCAGCTTTTCGGGTTTGGAGCGGGCATTGAGAAAGGCTTCGGTAGTAAGATCGATAATCTGGTCGCCTTTGACAATGAGCAAAGTTTGTCCGGTAATTTTTTGCCTGATGATGAGCGGATGGGTTTCGTTTTCCTCGCGGTTAATCGATTGAAAACTCACCTTACCATCGAAGTTTTCCTTCACGGTTTCGGCGGCAACAGCTTCCACTGCTTCGCAGGTGGCGCAGCGGCGTGTGGCGTGAAAATAGTAAACTTCAACGGGTATTTTTTGCTCGTTTTGTGTTGTTATTGATGACTTTGCAGAAGTGCCTGACTCCTGAGCCTGAAGGAAACCTGTGGTTGATAACGACCAAACTGCCAACCACAAAAACATCATTTTTTTCATTTAATTCAATTATTGGTTATAATCCATTGAATTTCGCATGTTAAAATTCAGGGGAAAAATACAAAGGAACATGCCCTTTTTGTCTTTTAATTTGTGTGAATCAGAACTTATATGTTACCAGCATGGTTTTTATTTCATCTACCGATGGCACTCTGCCTTTTACCACTACCTGCCCGTCGACTACCAAAGCCGGAGTGGTCATAACCCCGAATTTCATAATCTCGACAATGTCTTCCATTTTTTTCACCTGAGCCTGAATTCCAGACTCTTCCACTGCCTGAATGGTCACTTTTTCGAGTGTTTTACACTTGGCGCAACCAGTTCCTAAAACCAATATTTCCATAGTATTCAATTTGTTTGTTTCGTAATTCGCAAAACAACGAACAAGATTTACAAAAAAAACTATCTAAACAATTCTTTCATTAGCAATTGAGCTTCCTGCCAGTTTTCGCGGTTTACGCAATATCTTATTTTGGGGGCTTCAATTTCGCCCTGAATAAGTCCGGCGTTTTTGAGCTCCTTGAGATGCTGCGAAAGGGTTGATTTGGCTATGGGCAATTCGTCGGAAAGGTCGCCGCTGTAGCAGCAGCTTTGTTTCGAGAGCATTTCTATCACATAAACCCGCACCGGATGTCCCAATGCCTTGGCATATCGGGCCAACCTTATTTGCTTGTCGCTGATGATGGAATCTGACATATTGTTGTTGTTTCTGTTCGCAAAAATACGAACTATTATTTATGGATGTCAAAACCCGCGTAAATTTTTTTAATCCAAGTAATATTTCCTTGATAATTGACCCTTTGAAATTATAAAGATTGTCTGATTTTGATTGGGTTTACGCAGATTCACATAGGGAAAATTCCGGATTCACTTTGGGTGAAACACCAATTAATAGTATCCAGAGATGATTAAATTTGCAAAACACAATCCATCATTAGGAACACAAAGGGGAACTGTAAAGTTTAATTGACCAAAAAATATGGTAGTAGCTCACACATAGCTCAACCACCCCAATGTGTTCCTTTTTTATTTCCCGCAATTTTGAGCTATCTTTGTTTTGTTATCACTAAATCTTATGAAGGTTAGCAGCATTGTATTCTTTGGCATTTTGGGGCTTTTTCTGGCTTCCACTCCTTTACTGGCACAGCTTCCGGATGCTCATAGTTTTTGCTCTCACAGCCCTGAAAATTCCTTGCCACAGCGCACAGCGATTTTTGATTATTCCCGGGCCGATGTCTATGATGTGGGCTTTTATCATCTGAATCTGCAGGCCGAAACCATCAATACTTTTATAAAGGGAACCGTGGAAATAAAAGCCAAAGCAGTATCGCAATCCGTTGATACTATGACCCTGGAACTCAGTGCTGCATTGCAGGTAAACGAAATACGTCTGAATGGATTTCCGGTTGGTTATGGCCATTCCGCTGCCGGAATTTTACAGATTTATTTCCCGAAGAAGATTTCGAAAGATGAGATTTTTAGTGTGGAAGTCAACTACGAAGGACTGGCTGTGGCTTCGGAAGGAAGGGGCTATAATTCGCAGGATAACGGGTATGGAAGTCGCGTGAGCTGGACCTTGTCGGAGCCCTTTTACTCCAAAGACTGGTGGCCCTGCAAACAGGATTTAACGGACAAAGCCGACTCGGTTTGGGTTTTTGTTTCCACCGCCAAAGAGAATAAAGTGGGCAGCAATGGTTTGCTGAGTCAGGTGGTAGCCCTTGATGATGAACGGGTTCGCTACGAGTGGAAAAGCAGATATCCCATTGATTATTACCTGATTAGTATTGCTGTGTCGGATTATATGGAATACAGCTTTTACTCGGCTGGCGTTGAGCAGGAGAAAGTGTTCATTCAAAACTATTTGTATCCCGATTCATCGTTGTTTAAAAGCCAGAAAATGCTCATCGACTGCACAGCACTTCAAATGGGACTTCTGCAGGAAAAATACGGCACTTATCCGTTCATCGAAGAAAAATACGGCCATTGCCTGGCGCCCATTGGCGGAGGAATGGAACACCAAACCATGACCACCCAACGCGATTTCAATTTTCACCTGTCCATTCACGAAATGGGTCATAGCTGGTTTGGCAATCAAGTGACCTGCGCCCGCTGGAACGATATCTGGATTAACGAAGGATTTGCCACCTACACCCAATATCTTGGGCTCGAATTTCTGGCCGATAAACCCACCGCAGATGCTTTTATGGCTGCCATGCAAAGTGTTGTGATGCGCGAGCCCGATGGCAGTGTCTTTGTTCCGGAAGAATTTATTGAGGACAGAAACCGCATTTTTTCATCGCGCTTGTCCTACTATAAAGGTGCCGTTATCATTCATGTGATTCGACAAGAATTGGCCAACGACGAATTGTTTTTCCATGTTTTACAGGCCTTTCAGCAGGAATACAAATATAAAACCGCAACAGCCGAAGATTTCAGACAAGTGTTGGAAGAGCTCAGCGGAATGGATTTTGAAGCTTTTTTCGATGTTTGGTATTATGGCGAAGGCTATCCTGTTTACGATTTCGAATGGACTCAAAATGCCGGAGGGCAGTTCACCTTCACCGGTATTCAGGAAAGCAGCACTCCGAAAAGCGATTTTTTCCCCATGAATTACCAAATCCTGGTCTTTTTTAGCCAGGGGGGCGATACTGTTTTAACCCTAAACCAGACTTTAAAGGAACAAAAGGAGCAATGGGTTTTTAATCAGCGGGTAGAGTCGGTTATTGTGAATCCATTTTCGGCGCAATTGATGGATATTCGAAGCATATTCGAAGGGACTTTGCTGCCTGGCGAAATCAGGGTTGAACCCAATCCGGCCACCGATGTTTTTTTGCTTCGGTTTGCCAATTCGGAGTCAGACCGAAGTATTGAAGTTTACGATGCCTCTTTGCGGTTGGTCTATACCACCAAAACCACCGAACGAACAGTGCTTATTTCCTCCACAGATTGGTCGGCAGGTCTTTACACCATTAGGATAAAAACGGCAAACGGCGAGCAAACCATGAAGCTAATAAAAATCTGATTATCTGATATATTGATTCCAAACAACATCAAAAGCTAGCTGAGCAGAACTAGTTTTTCCCCCAAATTCAACGGCTATTGTTGTTCAAGAAGCCATTTTAGAAGCTCAGAATTCTGATCTCTTTTAGCCACCTTGAACATAGAGAAATATGTTTCGTTGGTATAGTATTTTTTCAGCAGCTCAGATTTTTGCGGATTATCGAGCCTCGAGTATCCAATGCTCCAAATCATGGTAATCAATTGATGGGTTGGTAAATTTCGGTAGAAAACCTCGCTCATTTCTTCGAAATTGGGGATGTTTGCAGGATAATCCAACCTCAAATCGATGGGCTTGCCGTAGGGTCTTTGGGTTAATTTCAATTCCGGGGTCTCTAATTCTACTCCTTTTTTTTTCTTATAGTTTTCAAAGTAGTTGTCAAAAGAATCATATTCTTTTTTTGTATGAAAATAGTCCCCAAATTCTCTTTCAATAATTTCATTGGCTTCAATTTCGTGTTTATAATCCTGGATGGCTTGCAAATCGCTTTCGTTTAGATATTCGAAATCGTCGACGAGCGTTTGTTTGTCGATTTTATAATCTGGTGCCTTGTCAATAATCCAACTGAGGAGCTCTGCTCTGCGGTGCCTGTATAGGTTGTTTTTGAAATTCTTTTTGGCCCATTGGCTTATCACTATCGATTGAATGGGGTACCGTAAAACTCTGTTTAAAATCAGAGTTGATTTGTCAGCATTCGCACAGAGCCATTCTTCTTCATCGGGCGTTAATTCCTTATTTATTAAAATGCCATTGCAAATTCTACGGGCATCATCAAGCTGCCGAACACCAATATAATGTCGTTCGTCGAACAGTTTTTTGAAAAGATTGAAAATAAGTTTTCGGGATTCAAGAGAAAGCTCCAACCCTGGATTGATGGTTTTAAAGGTGTAAAAAGGGCTTCTATCACCGTGAGCACCATGATAATACTGCTTAATTTTCTTGATGAGTATAAATCTGTTTATCCGTTTTTCTGTCTTCCACAAATCGTTGGCAAGGGTTAGGAGATTCTCAAAAACCACTGGATTAAACTGGTAGTAGCCCAGAAAATCTCTTACTTTCAGGAAGCCGGCATAGGTCAAAATCAAATCGTCGTTTGGATAGGGATTATCTATTTTAATAAGGGCTTGTTTTAATTCTTTTTTACGAAATTTAGTCATTATTAATTGTTTATACGTGTTATTTGTTTAATAAGTGAGACAAAAACCATCTAAATCCATTCCACCATAAGAGTTCTTTTGACTCAAATTAACTGTTTGATTAATCCAAAAAAAATTTTTCCGCGCCATTATTGTACTCTTTTTCTAAAAACTCCACCCCGCTTCGAAAAGGTTCATTCTGAAATTTTAGAAAATCAATGTTCGTTTTATATTGTTCAGGGAATTTCCTAAATTCTAATGCCATTCGCTTCAATCCAGCCGGACATAAATAAGCAGGAGTATTATAACCTGCAACACCTAATGAAGGTATTGTTTCATCAAATAATTCATCTGAAACATCTACATCAAAAAATGGTTTTACGGCTTTATTGGACAATTGAATGAAGTAAGGAATACGGACGACCTTGTAGCCATAATTTTTGTATAACTCTGTAGTTTTTAAGTCCTTTTCAATTATATCAGGTTTTGTATAGTGCTGTAGTCCATCAAATTCGATTATTAATTTTAATTTCTCAATTTTGTAATCGGGCCTGCTTCTATAAACTATTCCATTTAGGTTGCCAATAGCTTTGTCATGTACCAGTCGTATATTTCCGGATAAATTACTTTCAGATAGACATCAAGTCCTGTTCTACGCAAACCTGTATCCTTATCAATTCCTGCTTTTTTAGCAAGAGCATCAGTTTCTCTCAAAAATCCCCATTTTGTCATATAAAACAAAGGTATGATAATCGATGATTCAATAATTTCCCTGTTGAAAACTTGTGGTTTTGCAAAGCTCCACTCAAGGCCTGTCTTAAGAGCTTCACAAGTGGCTTATAAACCAACGAATAAGCAGTGATTTCAATCAATAATAAAGTTTTGTAATGCCAAATGCTCAAAAATTGAAGGTTTAGATTAAGACATATACCTGGGAAATTTTGCCTTGTTTTGGGCAAAAACAGTAACAAAAACATAGTTATAAATTTGCATCATGGACTTTCAATTTGCTTTTTACAACCAATGCAACCGTGTCTTTTGCAATGCCTTTTTTAAGGCAGTATTTACTATTTAACCAGTCCGATAGAAGTTTTGCCCTCTTACTGGCATTACATGAGCCACAGCAAAGTGAAATGTTTTCCGGGCCATTAATTCTAATGTTGTTTACAATATGTTCCCAGGTAGGTCTTGTTTTGTGGCTATTTCCCGACTGTGCAAACGAAATTCCACAATAAACCCAATTCAAATCTCGTTTCCTTACAAATTCTTCTACTTCTTTTGGTATGCCCCAACAATTGGCCATCTTTTATATCATTACACATCACCAAAAATAGTATTTTTTATAGCAATTTGCATAAAAAATAATGGTTTTATAGTTAAATGTTTGAGTGATTTTTTGAGTTCGATTGGATCATATGTTTTATTCTGGCGGAAGAAATAGTTTTTATTGATACCAGGCAGATGCTGAAACTGATTCTGTTACAATATTCTTTCTAATACATTGGTTCAATTCGAAATTTAACAAAACCGAAAATCTTAATTCTGTTTTCTGTTATTCGGAAGAGGATAGTAAATCCTATAAAACTTAGTAATTATAAATTATCACATTTTGACTTGGTAATAGTAAGGAAAAATCCTGAAATCAACTCTAAACTATACACAAATTATTCTATCTTAGCGCATCAAAAACCAAATAATTATGAGAACAATTCTTTCTATCATCTTTTCGCTGATAAGTTTTCAGCTTTTAATAGCTCAACAGGATTTTAGACCTGGCTATATTATTAATCTTCAGGGCGATACCATAAAAGGAAAAATAGACTACAGAAACTGGAACTACTGTCCTGATTTTTTTCATTTTAATCCCGCAAATACTTCGGCAATCATGGTTTGTAAACCAGATAGTGTGCTTAAAGTCAGTGTGATGAACGAAGTATATGTGCCAGCGGAAGTGGAGGTGGAATTCTCTAAAACCGATATTGACCAGCTCGACGATTATAATGGCCTGAATCTGGAAAAGCGAAAAATCTTTCTGCTAACCCTGCTCGAAGGGCCCAAAAGTCTGTACATGTTCAAAGATAAGTATGGGTTAACAAATTTCTATATCCGCAATAATAACCAATATGAACTGCTTGTTTACAAAAAATATCTGGCCATGAGCAGTGGTTCAGATGTAATTAGGGAAAACAATAAATTCATTGGACAGCTTCTTGTTTACCTGGGCGATTGCAGTGATATTCAATCTGATATTCAAAGAACCAAATACGACCGTTTCTCGCTTGAAAAACGGTTCAACGAGTATTATAAAAAATGCAGTGATTTTCAGCCAAAACATATAACTCCAATAGAATCCGACCGTTTTGTTTTTGGCCTGTTAGCCGGTGTTTCCCACACGAAAATCAATTTTGATGGAATGGATCATTTTCTCACGCGCATGGATTTTCCTGCATCGATCGATATTGCTTTTGGTGGAAATATGGAGGTAATTTTTAATCGAACACGCAACAGGTGGTCGCTCAATACAGAGCTCATTTATAGTACCTATTCCACAAAAGCAGAAGAATCAACTCATTTTGAAGATAAAACGGTAAACTTCAGATTTGACCATTTGACCTTGAAAACCCTTTTTCGGTACAAAAGAAAAGCCGGCCCCATAGACATGTTTCTTAATTTTGGCATCACAAACGGAATTTTGGTTTATCAGCAAAATGAAGTTTTTATTCATAACACCTTCAACAACCAGAACAGTGTTTCACAGGCCTTAACATTTCCCAGAAGGTGGGAAGTTGGTTATGAAGCCGGGGTTGGCGTTATGTACGGGCACTTCTCTTTAGAATATCGCTATGCCTTAGCCAACGGAACTTCATCATTCATCAATTTCTCTTCCTGGACCAACAAATCGTTTATTATGTTGGGGTATCGATTTTAATTGATTGAATTCCAACATAATTACCTGATTTTTTTTCATCCCCGATACATCTTTCCGGATCATCAAATATTTTCTGGCATTAATATTGTTATTTTCATGGCTTCTAAATGATGAGTTATGAAACGAGCCATGAGAAAAATTCTGCAACATAGAGAAATGAATATCTGGCGAGTTACATCTGACCATTTAATAACAAATTTTAGACAGATGAACACACTTAAATTGATGGCAGTCCTGTGGCTTGCACTTTCCTTTTCCTCTTCTTTTTCCCAATCGTTCGATTATATTTCTGCATGGAATATTGTTAACGATTTGCAAACCAAAGGCTTGTCGGCTCAGGCTTTCGAAAAAGTTGACCTCATTGGTCAGCAGGCTGCGAAAGAGAAAAACCAGGTTCAATGGGTCAAAAGTCTCATTCACAAAACCAACTATCGAACCGAATATCAGGAAGATGCGCTTATTAGTGCCATTGGGGAATTAAAGGCAGCGTTGAAAAAGTCGGATGGGGTGGAACAAGCCATGCTCTCTGCGGCACTCAGCGACTTATACCTCCAATATTACAATAATAACCAGTGGATTATCAGGCAAATAGCCGATGTAGCAGGCGATGCCCCCAATGAAATTCACTATTGGAGCCAAGGACATTTTCAGGAAGCCATTTCGCAACTCATAAAAACAGCATTGAGTCACGAAATACTCCTTTCCCAAACTCCCGCCGAACAATGGAAAGAAGTGTTTACCTTAGAAACTGATTTTCTCACTTTCCCAACCCTCTACGACTTCGTAGCTTATAAAGCCATCAGCTTTTACAGCTCCACCGAATTCTCCAATCCCCGAACCGATGATTTATCTCCAATGAATCAACCGGAATATTTCACAAAGCTGGGCACTTTTAAAAATGTAAATCTCAGTACAAATCAGGATCTGGGTCAGAGGCAACAGGTTTTGGCGATTTACCAAAAACTCATTCGCCAACATATATCCAACAAAAATACCAAACCCCTACTCTATGAAGAGGCTTCAAGATTCGATTTTCTACTAAGCAATGGCCAAATCGACGATAAACAAAACCTTATAACTAACCTTATGGTGGAAACTCTGGAGCAGTATATGGGAGAACCCGGAAGTAATTTTATAGCTCAAAAGCTTGTAAATCAGCTTCGGAGTTTTGATCCCACCGAAAAAACGCTCCGTCAGGCTAAGGCCATTTGCCTGTCAATGATTGAAAAGAATTTGGACAAAGACTATTTCCAACAGGAGCTGAATGTGCTGAATCTCGAGAAAATTTCCCTACAAATGGAATCTTTGATTCTACCCCAAAATCCAACTTTGGCGAGTTTTTCCTACAACAATATAAACGAAATTTTTTTCCGCATTGTTCGAATCAAAGAATCGAGGTTTCATTTTAATCCCTATGAAGAAGGGAAACTGGAAGAAATACTGCATTTGCCTGTGGTAAAAGAGTTTAGTTATGATTTGGGCTCTCAAAAATACCTGTCAACCAAATCCGCCGCTTTCGAATTACCCATCCTGGATTATGGGCATTACGCCATTCTGGCCGGTAACAGACGCGATTTTTCGGTGAATTCTGCGCAAATTTCAGCGGGTGCCTTTTGGGTGACCAATCTTCAGCTGTTGAGTCAGGCAGACAAGGGCGTTTTTCTGGTGGTCGACCGGCAGACAGGCCAACCTCTTCAAGGAGTAAAGGTTCAGATTTATTCCAACCAATGGGAATACAACACCCGCTCGCAGGTTGAAAAGTTGGAAGTTGAGCTCCTAACTGATAAAAACGGGCGCTTTATCTTCGAACAACCACACTCCGACCAGATATTCATTAGAATTTCCAAAGGTGCCGACGAGTGGATGAGCCCATCGATGTATATCAACGATTATGATGACATCGTTCAAAGCAATGAACATCATCATTTTTTCACCGACCGCGCCATCTATCGCCCCGGCCAAACGGTTCATTTTAAAGGGGTTTTTATCAATAAAAAAGGAAACTCTGCAGAACCCATCCGCAATTCCACACAGGAAATTACCCTTTATGGAGCCAATGGAAAGAAAATCCAAACCCTTCAGCTCACTTCGAACGAATTTGGCACCGTGGCCGGCAGTTTTGTATTGCCTTTGAAAGGATTGACCGGAAATATGCGCATTTCATCGAAAACCGGAAGCTTGTCATTCCGCATGGAAGAGTATAAACGCCCCAAATTCGAAGCCATCATCAACCAGCCTGCCGAAGAATATCAGCTGAATGATACCGTTCAAATCAGCGGGAAAGCCAGCTATTACGCGGGAGTTGGAGTTCAGGGAGCGCAGGTGGTATATCGGGTGAACCGTACCTCGTACATGCCCTGGCGCTGGTTTTCCATGTTTCCGCCGGCGGAAGATTTGCAGATAGCTGCAGGAATCACCACCACCAACCAAAAGGGGGATTTTCAAATCTCGTTTAAAGCCATAGCTCCCAGTCGCTTAAATGAAATGCAATTTTTCAACTACACCATAGTTGCCGAAATTACCGACGCCTCGGGCGAAACCCATTCCCAATCGTTCAATCTCACGCTGGGCCAGACTTCACTGCTTTTAAGCGCCAATATGCCTGCCGTTATGGATTTGGAAAACCCATCGGATGTACTGATAAAATCTACCAATCCGCAGGGGAAAACCATTCATGGAACCATCAGCCTTAAAATCGAAAAATACAAACCCGCCGAAAACATCTTTAAAACCACAGGAAACAAGGTAGATACAGTTCTCATTCAGGCTGATAGATTGAAAAAAGAATTCAGCCAATGGATTTTTGGCAATGAATTGCCCGAAGCTCCTGTGGAAGCTTTGGTGATGGAGAAATCGCTCGAAACCCGCACCGACAGCATTCTATCGAAGGAAGATTTGAAAAATCTCAACCCCGGAAATTATAAAATGACCCTCAGCGGGAAGGACAAAAATGGTAAATCGATCACCGAAGTGGTTAAATTTCAACTTTTTTCGTCCAGTTCGGATGAAATGCCCAACAGAAGCAGCTTTTTTAGTCATATCCAAAAAACGAATGCCAAAGCGGGCGACACAGTGGTGTTTAGCTTCGGTTCATCTCTTAAAAACCTGAATTATTACTATCAGCTGGAATCCGCCGGAAGGCTAATGGAATCGGGTTGGATGAACACCAAAAACGGTCTTAACCACAAAAAACTTCTGATTAATGAATCTGACAGGGGTGGAATTTCGGTGGAAGTTTTCTTTGTTCACGAGAATCGTTTTTATAAGGTTTCGGAGCAAATCATGGTTCCCTTCGACAACAAGGAGCTCGATGTACGGTTGGTAACCATGCGCAATCCCATGGAGCCCGGCAGCAAGGAACGCTGGACTTTGTGGATTAGAAATCATGAGGAAAAGCCCGCCGATGCAGAAGTTATGGCCACCATGTACGATGCGTCCCTCAATGTTTTTGCGGAAAATTTCTGGAGTCTGTGGCCTTATTATCAATATGGCTCAAATCGCTATTGGAGAAATATCAACAGCCATTTTATGGCCTT
>DYSN01000039.1:10473-17191 GCA_020718205.1 Draconibacterium orientale | reverse complement strand
AAACTCCCGAAACCAAAGATGAACCCGTTTCTGCCCGCGAAAATCCGGAAGAAACTGCCTTTTTCTTTCCACAGTTGCGCACCGATAAGGATGGTTATGTTCAGGTGAATTTCACAAGTCCCGGAGCGTTATCGCGCTGGAAACTCATGGTAATGGCCACCACCAAAGGCATGGAGATTGGTCATATCACCAAAGAGCTCATCACACAAAAAGAGATAATGGTCATGCCCAATATCCCAAGATTTTTGCGCGGGGGCGACCAAATCAATCTCAGCACCAAAGTTCTCAATCTTACTGAATTGGCTCAAAAAACCGAGGTCACTCTGGAGATTTTCCAGGCAGCCACCTACGAACCTTTGAGCATTTTTGGTTCCGGTCAACAACCTACACATTTTGTTCTGATTGATGCCAAAGGACAAGCAGAAGTGAGCTGGAATCTGGTGATTCCGGAAGCAGCCGGCGCTGTGAAAATCAGAATATCGGCCAAAACAAAAACCCACACCGATGGTGAGGAGCATATGATTCCGGTTTTGAGTCAGTTGCATTTTCTCACCGATACCTATCCCTTCACGCTTTCCGCAAAAAACCTGCTCACCCCCGCCGATATCCACCTGAATCCGAAGGATTATCAACCCCAGGATCAGCTCACCTTCGAGATAACCACCAACCCGCTGTGGTATGTGGTTCAGGCACTGCCAAACTTCACCCTGCCACAAAACCCCGATGCTTTAGACTGGTTCAATTTCTATTTTATCCACAGCCTCGGCGATCAGATAGTGCGGGAAAATCCACAGATAAAAACTGTTTTTGAGCAGTGGAAGCTATTATCGCCCACCGAGTTACAATCGGAGCTATTCCAAAACGAAGAGCTCAAATCTGTACTTGCCGAAGAGACTCCCTGGCTGCTCAATGCAGAGAACGAAACCCAACGGAAACAAGCCATTGCCCGTCTTTTTGAGACCAACAATATGGAATATCAGCTCGAAACGGCTTTGGCCAAACTTCAATCGCTGCAAAAACCCGATGGCGGATTTGGCTGGATAGAGGGAATGCCATCGAGCGTTTATATTTCCGCTCAAATAGCGCAGGGATTTGGTCAACTCTATGAAAACCAGACCCTCTCAAAAAACAAGAAAAACTTTGCAGCTGAACAAGTCCTTTCAAAACTCATCAAATATCTCGATACCGAACTGGAAAATGAGCATGTAAAAGCACTGCTCAAAAAGGAACATTACTATTCGGCCAATACTCAAATCCTGCTGGCCCGTTCCCGGTTTCTCGAAACACATCCTTTGGGTCAGTCACAGGCGGCTTTCGATTATTTCTTAGACCTTTGGAAAGCGGAAAAAGGGACTAAATCCATTGATGAGAAAATGAATTTTGCACGGGTTTTATGGCTCTCGGGCGATAAATCCAAAGCATTGGAAATATTTGAATCCCTGAAAGACATTGCCCTCACCGATGCGAACGGTGGCCTGTACTGGCGCGATTTCCAAAGAAACGATGCTGTGAACCATCAAGCCCGAATGATTGGTTTGTTCAAGCTTTTCGGCGCTGAAAAAGGATGGATAGAAGGTATGCAGCTCCGGCTATTGCAAAACAAACGAAGCAACGACTGGGGTGATAAAAACTCCACCGCTCAGGCTTGTTTTGCCATGCTCAGCGGAAATCAAAAACTTTCTCAAAGTCCCAAAGTTTATGTAAATATCGGAGGAAAAGAAATGGTTATAGATGGAAATGCCGGAACCGGATATTATAAAATCACCTGGAAATCAGCTGATATTGAAAAGAATTTAAACGGATTTACCCTGAGAAAAGAAGGCGAAGGGATGATTTTTGGGGCTTTCTATCATCAGCATTTCGAAAAAATGTCGGAGGTGGAAAGTCATAACGGGGGAGTTAAAATAGAAAAACAAGTCTTTGTAGCCAAAACGGTTAAGGGAGTTAACGAGTTGATTCCGCTGGCTTCCGGTGCTCATATTCAGGTGGGAGACCGCATTCTGGTGCGCATGCTCATTGACAATGCTCAGTCCATGGATTATGTGCATTTGCGCGATTATCTGCCCTGTGGTTTCGAAAATCAGAATCCGCTTTCGGGCTATCAGTGGAAAACTGGGGTTGGCTATTATCAAAGTCCGGGCGACCTTGCGACCAATTACTTCATTGGCCATTTACCCAAAGGACTTTTTCTAATTGAATATCAGCTTTTTGCCACACAAACAGGTCGGTTAAATCTGGGACCATCGAACATCCAATCTATTTATGCCCCCGAATTTGGCGGACACAGTTCAGGCGCAATGATTGAGGTGGTAAAATAGAATCCTTATAGCAATGAGTTCAAATTGTTATAATAAAATGTTCGACCCCGGCTGGGGTCGTACCTTCGTCATTAGGTTCATTTTTTATAAACAAATCATCCCTCCGGGATGAAGAATTCAAAATCAAAAAAAATGGGTTTGGTAATTTGTGCCAAACCCATTTTCTTTGCCTGGTGGCTTCATTATTTTTTCTTCAACAATTGCAGGAACAACTCGTCGAGCTGCTCTTGTGCCACTGGCGATGGAGAGTCAATCATCACATCGCGACCTGTATTGTTCTTGGGGAAAGCAATATAATCTCTGATGCTGTCCGAACCCCCCAGCAAGGCTGTGAGACGGTCGAAGCCCAAAGCCAAACCACCATGAGGCGGAGCGCCAAATTCAAAAGCATCCATGAGGAAGCCAAATTGTGCCTGTGCATCTTCGTCGCTGAATCCCAGGTGTTTAAACATAAGCTTTTGCAAACCGCGGTCATGAATCCTAATGGAACCACCCCCGATTTCCACGCCGTTAATCACCATATCGTAGGCATTGGCACGAACATCGCCTGGGTTTTGGTCGAGCAAATGAATGTCTTCGGGCTTGGGCGAAGTAAAAGGATGGTGCATGGCATGATAGCGGTTGGTATCTTCGTTCCATTCCAACAGCGGAAAATCCACCACCCAAAGTGGTGCAAACACATTGGGATTTCTGAGACCTAATTGTTTACCCAGCTCCAGACGTAAATCGCTCAGAGCTTTGCGGGTTTTATCAGTTTCGCCCGAAAGAACCAGCATCAAATCGCCGGGTTCTGCGCTCATTTTTTCGGCCCAGAGTTTCAGGTCTTCGGGGGTGTAGAATTTATCCACCGACGATTTAAAACTACCATCGGTATTATATTTCACATAAACCAATCCTTTGGCACCCGTTTGCGGACGTTTTACAAAATCGGTGAGAGCATCCAATTCCTTGCGGCTAAATTCGCTGCACGCTTTGGCGTTAATTCCTACCACCAACTCGCTCTCGTCGAACACTTTAAATCCTTTGTTTTGAGTCAATTCATTGAGCTCCACAAATTTCATGTCGAAACGGATATCGGGTTTGTCGGAGCCATAGAATTTCATGGCATCGCTGTATTGCATTCTGGGGAATTCCTTGATGTCGATGCCTTTCACTTCCTGAAACAGGTAGCGGGCCAATCCTTCGAAGGTGTTTAAGATGTCTTCCTGTTGCACAAAGGCCATTTCGCAATCGATCTGAGTGAACTCAGGCTGACGGTCGGCACGTAAATCCTCATCACGGAAACACTTCACTATCTGATAATAGCGGTCGTAGCCGGCCACCATCAGGAGCTGCTTGAAGGTTTGGGGCGATTGGGGCAAGGCATAAAACTCGTTGGGATTCATGCGGCTTGGCACCACAAAATCGCGGGCTCCTTCGGGGGTACTTTTGATGAGATAGGGAGTTTCTATTTCGAAGAAATTCTGTTTGTCGAGGTAATTGCGGGTGGCAATAGACAGACGGTGACGCAGTTCCAGATTGCGGCGAAGGGGGCTTCTGCGCAGGTCGAGATAGCGGTATTTCATTCTGATTTCTTCTCCGCCATCGGTTTCATCTTCAATGGTGAACGGAGGTAATTTGGCTTTATTGAGCACTTCGAGTTCATCCACTATAATTTCCACATCGCCGGTGGGCATTTTGGGGTTTTTACTGCTTCGCTCGGCTACCTTGCCACGAATGCTGATAACGAATTCACGGCCAAGCTTACGAGCCAACTGGCAAAGCTCAGGCTGGGTTTCCATATTAAAAACCAATTGGGTGAGACCATAGCGATCGCGGATGTCCACAAAAGTCATTCCTCCCAAATCTCTCGATTTCTGAACCCAGCCACTCAAAAAAACCGACTGGTTCACATGTTCTAAGCGCAACTCGCCACAGGTGTGTGATCTTAACATATTATTCTATTTGCTGATTTATTACAAAAATACAAACCCCTTTTACTGACTTCCGAAAGCTGGCAGTTAAACATTCCGATTTACTATTACCAATTGAATAACAGCAAATTAAATCAACTTCAGTTACAACAAATCTGTGGAGTTTCAGGGCACGAATTTAGTAAAATTTATAGCTGAAAACGGGATGTCATTCAAAATAAATGGGTTAGGAACCAGCCAAAAAAAAAGCCCCGCAAAATTGCGAGGCTTCCATTCATATTAGGTTTTGATTAGTTTTTGTCCCAGAACAATTTGGTTTCCATTGCATCACCACCAATAGCAGCAGAAGCAGCATAGTAGTTGGCTTTGTTCAAAGTTTGTTCGTTAATAGGATAAGTAAATCTTCTTGGAATTTTACCATCGGTGGTAACAGGAGATGGAGGTGTATTCATTACGGGATAATCCAATCTTCTGATGGTTGTCCAGGCTTCATAGCCTCTTTCGTAATAAGCGATATAGGCTTGTAAACCGATAACTTGTCTCCAATCGCCGGAGCCATCCCATGCTACCTCGGGTTTTGCCAAATATTCGGCGACACCATCAACACCCCAATCGGCAAACGATGAAGCGATGGCAGCATTGTAATGGTCAGTAGAAGATCCACCCACATTCCAACCGCGGGCAGCAGCTTCTGCTTTTAGGAATTCCACTTCGGTGTATGACATTAAAGTTGAAGGGTAAGTTTCGGTATGTAATATTGCACCTACGTGAGTATAATTCCCAAAAGTACTTGATTCACCATAGGTACCACCCAAATAATCGGTGAGTACATGGTTATCGAAATAAACAGCACGCCTTGGGTCGGCCAAACCATTCATAATATCGATAACGGTATTGGCAGCAACAAAGTCATTACGTCCGCTGGCTACCAAGTCCTGATATAATGGGTTGGTATTGCTCAATGGAGCTGCTTCGTAAACCAATTGACAATTTTGAGCACTGCTGGTGAAAGCATGAGGTGCGGCTGCAACAGCCCAACCAGAAGCCAAAATGTTGTCAGCATCGGCTATGGTAACAGCCATTCTGAGTTTCAAGGAATAAGCAAAGGTTTTCCATGCAGCTTCGTCACCACCATAATAAATGTCAGCAGTACCATAACTTCCGGCACCATCTTTCATGGCTCCTACGGCAACATCTAAACGGGCTGCAAGGTCTTTGTAAATAGTGAAAGCATCGTCATAGGCAGGTTGTAAAGTTGCGTTGATATCCAGCGCCTTTGAGTAAGGAACATCACCAAATATTTCAACCAAAGTAGCGAAAGAGTAAACTTCCAGAATTTCGATAATCTGTAGCTTGTTGTTTTTTGCATCTACCTGATCAACAGGAACTTCAGTAGCAGTGATTATCGATTTGGCTTCTTTAAGGTCTCTGAGTAGGTCACGATAGTAAACTCTGAATACATTGTCAGGTATACTGCGGTTAATCAGATCGTAGTTGGCTTCGTCGGTATAGGTGGTTTCTGTCCAGTATTGAGCAAATAACTTATAATTATTCAGGTTAACACTGGTGCTGGAAATCTGGTCAGCCAGAACTTTCTGAGCGTTGGTGAAAAACATTTCACCCGGAACTTCTGAAGCTGCTTTGGTATTTTTTTGCCAATCTTCGAAGTTCTTAGTACAGGATACTGAAATCCCTACTAAAATGATTAGGATTAAATATATTCTTTTCATAATTCTCTAATTAAAATTGTAATTTAATATTGAAACCGAATGTTCTCAGTGCCGGCATTACACCTGACTGCCATCCCTGAATATTTCCGGCACCCTGTGATGCTTCGGGATCAGCGTGTGGAAGGTCTTTGTACATAATCCAAAGATTACCACCAACAAGGCTAAATGTTGCACCGTGGATAAATGTTTTTGCCATGATTTTCTTGGGCAAATCGTAGCTAAGAACAACTTCTCTCAGTTTTATATAAGTAGCATCATATACAAAGGCTGCATTGGGGTTTTGGCTATAACCGAATACTTTGTAGTTACCACCTTCCACGCGTTTTGTATTTTTTATAAAGGTACCATCGGCTTGTTCAACAACACCTTCGAGCAGGATACCACCAGAATTAGATGCGTAGGTTCCATCGGGATTTTGAACCACGGGATCCCGAACAGGATTTCCCAAATCGTTGGTGAAATCGGTTTCTTCGTATAAACCAGTGGCTAAACCATAATATTGGTCAAGAGAGAAAATGCTTCCACCTTGTTGCCAGTCGATTAAGAAACTGAAACTGAAGTTTTTGAAAGATAAATTATTGTTGAAACCTAAATTAAAATCAGGATTAATATTACCTAATATATTGTCTGATTTAGGTGATTTCAAATAATAACCAGTTGATTTAATCACTTTTTGTCCATCATGATAAACAAAGTCCTGACCCTGAATGGTTCCATAAGGCTCGCCAACGCGGGCATTGATGGAAACACCACCTTG
>DYSN01000039.1:0-10373 GCA_020718205.1 Draconibacterium orientale | reverse complement strand
ATGTCTTCGCCAAAATCTTTGCGGAAATCGAATTTCAAATCGTAGTTAATTTCGGTGAATTTGCGGGTAAAACGGGAATAACCGGAAGCATCTTCGGTTCTGCCAACACCAAATTCGTTGGAAATAGAACCGACAGCCTTTCTTTCTTCTTGTAATTCATCGTAAGTATCAATAGCAGCACGACCCATTAAACTAAAAATATCGTTGATTTTCCAATCGGCTTGAAAAGAACCCACCAAACGTCCACGCTCATCACTTTGAGCAGATTCGTAGCGTTGGAAATATGGGTTATCCCAGTAAATGGGGCTTGGATCGTTCCAGGCACTTCTGTTCCAGGTAATGTTTTGTTTAAAAGCTTCATAGGCTTGTTCCTGATCTTTTAAGTCAACATTAGCTTGAAACCATTGACGGAACATAGACATGATATTTTCGCTATAACCAGTGTGGTTACGGCCTTTAGCTTTGGTTCTGTAGTAATTGGCACTGGCCGAAACAGTCAGGTTTTTCAAAATATCCTGTGAACCATTGAAATTGAAACTGTTTTTGTCCAAACGGCTGTTGGGCATGATACCATTCTGGAACATATTGGTATAACCAACACGGAAAGTAGATTTTTCGGTTCCACCATTTACATCTACACTATTTTTAACAGTTAAAGAATTTCTAAAGAAATAGTCAGGCCCATTCTCTGCAGCAACCCAAGGGGTTTCTTTATGATAGTTTGGAGAATTGGGGTCGAAATAATCCCACTGAACAACCATAAGATTGGGGTCGAATTTTTGTCCCATGGAAGCGTCTTCGGTAAAAGGAACTACCAATTCTACGTTTCCATCGCCATCTACATCAATTTCTTCCAAACCGGGGTAATTGCCACCACTATAATAAGGGCCGTAACCACCCCCATAGTTGGTTTGATATTTGGGGAAAGTTGATTTATCCATAACTCCAAGGGTAACACTGGAATTGATGTTTACGCCTATGGATTTTCTGCCCTCGATGGTTTTTTTACCTTTTTTGGTAGTAATCATAATTACACCATTGGCACCACGGGCACCATAAAGAGCCGATGCGCCAGCACCTTTCAATACGTTGATAGATTCGATATCATCGGGGTTGATATCGGCAGCGGCATTACCATAGTCAAAACCGGTTCGTCCGGATTCCTGTCCTGTAGTGTTATTAATGGAGTTATCCACCGGAATACCATCAATTACAAAAAGTGCCTGGTTGTTTTGGGTGAGTGATTTGCTACCACGGATAATGATGTTCGAAGAACCACCCATATTGGTATTGTTCTTAACTTGAACACCCGCAACCTTACCAGAAAGAGAGTTGATAAAGTTGTCTTTGGTAACACGGTTCAATTCGTCGCCCTGTACCTCCTGAGTAGCATATCCCAGCGATTTTTTCTCGCGGGAAACACCCAAAGCAGTAACAACGACCTCATCTAATTTAAGAGCACTGGTCTTTAAGGCTACATCCATGGTAGTTTGACCGGTGAAAGCTACTTCCTGTGTTTCCATTCCAACGAAAGAAAACTGAATAGCAGTTGCATTTGCTGGAACCTGTAAGTTATACTTACCGTCCATGTCAGTCACAGTTCCGATACTGGTACCTTTTACCAAAACAGATACGCCCGGAAGAGTTCCCCCGTTGTCTGCATCAGTAACAGTTCCAATAACAGAAGTTTGTGCGAATACTCCCTGAAGGCTAAAAAAGCCTATCAAAGCGAGCAGTAGAGTTAATTTTCTCATAACTTCATTGAATTAGTTAATAATTGAATTGATTGAATTGATTTATTGTTTGTTCTAAATTTTTATTTCCCCCATAGAAACTATGATTTTGTAGTGCAATTTACAATGATTTTACATTCACGCCAACATTTTTTAACATTAAAGTCATGTTAATTTTATAACAGATGTCTACTTTTGCAAAATTGCACTTGCGTTTAAACTAATTGTTACAGTCAATTATTGCCATCAGATATAGATATTTTATTACATATTTCTTATATTTTGAACCTAAAGAATTAGTTTTCAAGCCGTTTTTTTACGAAATCAATCAAAGTACTTATTGCTATTAACAAATTGTGAATATCTTTCGGCAGGTGTGCCTTATTCTGGCACTGCAAAAAAATTAATACTGTTAAATCTCCGAAACCAAGAATTTTTGGACGAAAATGGGGAAAAAATGTTGGAATTTTGAAGCAGAAAAGTCAAATTTCGGATTCGGATTGCTTTAAAATCTCCTCTTCAGCTTGTTTTTTTCTAAAAAACCAATTCAGATGAAGAGCCAAAACAGCATTTACCACAGCGGTAAGAAAAATATTGGTGATATCGGGAGGTGATTGTGAGGCCAGAGCAATTACTAGAATTAAACTCAGAACTAAAAACATGTAAAAAGCATGGGTTTTCCTTCGCAGCATCTGAATGGTGGAATAGCTTAAAAAAAGAATGAAAATTACTGGGTAATAAAGAGTAGAAAACAAATCACCTGTACTTGGATCAAGACTGAAATTTAGGTAAAGCTGTTTAAAATCGGTCATTCTCAAAGCCACTCCAAACCAGCCTACCAATGCAAAAACTTGAGCCACCATCAAGCTGTATAAGGTGATGCTCAATAAAAAAGGTTTAGCCTTGCGCTCAGAACTCATGACATGATTTTTAAATAGCGTGAATACAGCCAGATAAACACTGCGGTTAATATCAATCCCGGCAAAACACTGAGTTTAGGATCGATGAAAATAAGTGGTAAAAGCAAAATCACAATCTGCGATATGGCGTAGAAATGAATGCCTTTTTTGTTAAGTTTCCAAAGAAAATAGACTCCCACTAAAGAAGCCGCATAGAAAATGGAGGTAAGCAAAAAGAAATTAGGTCCCCCGGATTGCAGAAAATCCAGCAGAAACTCTTTCTCCATTCCCGGAAACTGAATAAACTCATCGCTTTCGGCCAGCTCGGGGATGGCATCGTAGATGAGATAAATCACGAAATTAGAAAACAGCGAAAGCCCTCCGCCTAAAAAACTGAGGATGCAAAGAAAAGTTAGCCCATCGGGGCGAACTACCTTTCCGAGTTCCGCTTCAGGAAATATTTGCTTCGATTCTGTCATTTTAAAGCTTTAAAAACAAAATTAATATTTTTAGTTTTGCCCGTTAAAATAATCATGAAATATGGATAACGAATTATCTCAATTGTCACAAATTCAGGAAGCTATTCAAAACGATGATGCCCTGTTGGCCTATTTTTACTCCGATCATTGTGCCCCCTGCATCAGTCTGAGGCCCAAAATCAGGGATTTAATCAACAACGAATACCCCAAAATGAAGCTTTACTTCATCAACTCAGAGAAATATCCTGAAATAACTGCCGAATTTGGCATCTTTTCGAATCCCACTTTGCTGGTTTTCTTCGACAGAAAAGAATACCTGCGCAAAAGCAAATATGTTTCTATCCCCGAAATGCAGCAAGGCATTGGTCGCTTATACGAAATGATGTTCGGGTAGAAAATCCCCCGATCCATCTTTCTATAAATCGTCGTCTTCCCAGTTCAAAATTCTAAAGAAATCATAATCTTCGGGTTTTTCGAGATAATATCGTGCCGTATCGTAGTCTTCGTGAACGATATACTGCTGATTGTCCTGATAAACCATTTTAAACTTCTCAGAATGAATATTAACAAGGCGGGGTTTTATTTTTCCATGCTCATCTTCTACATCTTTCAGATACAGCGGGAAAATATCGCCTTTATGGTCTGCCGTTACCATGGCGCCCGATATTCCCAGATCGAAGAGCTTTTTAACGCCCATACCCAGGTTGGCACAATAAACAAGGTCGAAGGCCACAGGCTGAACGCAGCGAATTTCGTAGCCAATTTCCACTGGACGGCTTTTCACTTTCAGGTTTATTTTCTTTAGTTCCTGCTGTAGTAATACGTTGAAAATATGCGCTTTACTTAGATTTCCCAATTCCGGATGACCGTGCTCGTCGTAGGTGAAATGGATGCCCGATTTTTCGATTTCATCAATTCCCATACTGTGAAAAACGCCTTCGCTTACAATCACAACGCCGTAGTTGATGCCTAGGAGTTTTCTTTTAAGAATGGAAGAAATAATGAGGCGAATAATTTTATCGAGGGTGATGGTTGTTTTATTGAACATCTCAGGAATAATAATCATGGGATAGTGGCAGGCAGCTCCAATTCCAAAAGCCAAATGTCCTGCTTCGCGTCCCATAGCACTCACTATAAACCAGTTACCGCTGGTGCGGGCATCTTCGTAAATGGTGGTGGCAATTCTAACGCCTTCGCTCTTAGCCGAATGATAGCCAAAGGTGGGTGTTCCTTCGGGCAGTGGTAAGTCGTTGTCGATGGTTTTGGGGACGTGAATATTTTGAATTTTAATATTTTTCTCTTCGAGAAATTTGGAGATTCTGTTGGCTGTGGAAGCGGTATCGTCGCCACCAATAGTAACTAGCAGTTTCACATTGTGTTTAATGAAAATATCGGCTTTAAATTCTTCGTCTTTAGGCTTGTGACGGCTCATTTGAATGGCCGATCCGCCTTCTTTGTGAATTCTGTCGGCCAGAGCAAAATCGATATTCAAAATATCGGGGCTGTCGCTAAAAAGGGCTTTATAACCCCCGTTGAGCCCAATCACCTTGTATCCGGCTTTTAAAAAAACTTTGGCCACGGTGGCAATTACAGTATTAATTCCGGGCGCAGGTCCACCGCCTGCCAATAAAACTATTGATTTTTGCATGTGTTCGACTATTAAATTCTTATCTTATTTTGGGTTTGTTTGATGCGCAAATTTATAATATATTTTAAATCATCGTTGTGCAATTAAAGCAAAATAGCTAATAATAGATTCTTCGCTTCTCTTCGTTCCGCTCTGAATGACAACCCTGTAGGGTTATAAATTTGGGCTTGGTGGCAGCTTTGCTGCCACCAAGCCCAAATTTCAGCATTAAACATAAAAAGCTGTCATTCTGAGCGATAGCGAAGAATCTTTTATTTTTGTCTGCCTGAAGATATAGTTTTATTCACCGGGCACCTGAAAAATGTAATTTCCACAAGTCCTTTTCCGGTTTTAGGGATGTTATGCCAAATACAAACAACATATAATCCAATAAATGAATTGTATAATGCCGATGCAATAGCTGTTTAGTCCAATTTATATTGGACTACTACAGATATGCTTTCGGTATTGGCCAAATCAAAGCCCCCGATTTTTATCCTTGCTAAGTGGAAATAAGTATTTTTGCACAAAAATTATCCTATGCCCAAGAATATTTCAACCGCAAAAAATGCCGAAAAGGCCATTCTAATTGGGTTGATTACAAAAGAACAAACCGCAGAAAAAAGCCATGAATACCTGAACGAGTTGTCGTTTTTGGTTTCCACTGCCGGCGCCATCGAAGTGAAGAGATTTGTGCAAAGGCTCGAGCGGGCCGACCATCAATATTTTGTAGGCTCCGGAAAATTGGAAGAGATTCAGGCCTATGTGGAGGCTGAAGGAATCGATGTGGCTATTTTCGACGACGAGTTGGGAGGGTCGCAAATTCGTAATATAGAAAAGGTGCTCAAGTGCAAAATTCTGGATCGCACCAATCTCATTCTCGATATTTTCGCTCAGCGCGCTCAAACAGCTCATGCCAAAGTTCAGGTGGAGCTTGCTCAATATCAGTATCTTTTGCCCCGGCTCACCCGTATGTGGACCCACCTGGAACGGCAACGGGGCGGTATTGGACTTCGTGGTCCGGGAGAAACTGAAATTGAAACCGACCGCCGAATTATTCGCCACCGGATAGCGCTCCTTAAAACCCGTCTCACCGACATCGACCAGCAAATGACTACTCAGCGTCAGAATCGGGGAAATATGGTGAGAGTAGCACTGGTGGGCTATACCAATGTGGGCAAAAGCACTTTGATGAATTTGTTGAGCAAATCGGAAGTGTTTGCCGAAAACAAACTCTTTGCTACCCTCGATACCACGGTTCGCAAGGTAGTGATAGACAATCTGCCTTTTTTGCTCTCAGATACCGTAGGTTTCATCAGAAAATTGCCGCACGGGTTGGTGGAAAGTTTCAAATCGACACTCGATGAGGTGCGTGAAGCTGATTTGCTGATTCATTTGGTCGATATTTCGCACCCCGAGTTCGAAGATCAGATTCAGGTGGTGACCAAAACCCTGACCGAGATTGGTGCGGGAGACAAGCCGGTGATTATGGTTTTCAATAAAATAGATGCCTACACCTACGACGAAAAAGACCCCGACGATTTAAGCCCAATCACCAAGAAGAACTATACATTAGCCGATTGGCAGGAAACCTGGATGAGCAAAGACCATATGCCCGCCATTTTTATTTCGGCCACCGAGAAAACCCATGTTACCGAGCTTCGGGAGCTTTTGTACGAAGAAGTGAAGAATATTCATGCCATCAGATATCCATACAACGATTTTTTATATTAAACCCTATGTCAGTTATTGCCATTGAAAAAATGGAGTTTTACTCCTACCACGGATGCTTTAAAGAGGAGAAAGAAATTGGAACCTATTTCGAAGTCGATTTTTACTATTCCATGGACACATCGCGGGTCGAGATTTCCGATAGTATTCACGATACAGTGAGCTATTTAGATGTTTATCACCTCATTAAAGCCGAAATGCAAATTAGTTCCAATCTTTTGGAACATGTGGCGCGCCGGATTTTGAAGACAGTTATGGCCGAATATGCCCCAATAGAATGGGCCAAAGTGAAAATTCAGAAAATGAATCCACCACTTGGGGGGAAAATGAAAAGCGTAAGTTTCACTGCCGAACAGAACCGATAGTCGCCAAAATATAACCCATGAATTCCACGGCAGTTGCAACCCGGCTTCCATAAAGCCCTATCCCTTGAGCTGGGTTGATGGGTTCTTTTCTTTTTATCGTACATTTACCCTCAAAATTATCAGGAATGGCTTCACAAAAAAAACTATATCTTTTAGATGCTTATGCGCTCATTTACAGGGCTTACTATGCTCTGAACCACAATCCCCGAATCAATTCGAAGGGCTTGAATACCTCGGCAATTCTGGGATTTGCCAATACATTGCTCGAAGTTTTGCAGGTGGATAACCCCGATTATGTGGCGGTGGTTTTCGATCCCAAAGGACTCACTTTCCGCAGCGAAATATATCCCGAATACAAAGCTAACCGCGAAAAAACCCCCGAAGATATTGTTCGTGCCATTCCCTACATAAAGCAGCTGATTGATGGCTTTAATGTGGAAGTGATAGAAGTGGAAAAATTTGAAGCCGACGATGTGATAGGAACTTTGGCCAAAAAGGCTGAAAAAGAAGGGCTTATAACCTATATGATGACTCCGGACAAGGATTATGGTCAGTTGGTGAGTGAGAATATTTTTATGCTCAAGCCAGCAAAAATGGGCAAGTCAGCTGAAGTATTCGGAATTAAAGAAGTTTGTGAGCAGTTTGGGATTCAACATCCACTTCAGGTGATTGATTTTCTGGGGCTTAGTGGCGATAGCTCCGACAATATCCCTGGCATTCAGGGCGTGGGACCAGTAACCGCACGCAAGCTCATTGAACAGTTTGGAAGCGTTGAAGCGATGATTGAAAACGTGGAACAAATAAAAAACCCCAAGGTTAAGGAAAAGGTGATGCAATCGGTTCAGGATGCAGTTCTTTCCAAGAGATTAGCCACCATTGATGTCAATGTTCCTGTGGAGTTAAACCTCGACAAACTAACCAGACGGGGGCCCCACAAAGAAAAGCTCCAAAAGCTGTTCGACGAACTGGAATTCAGAACCTTTGCCAAAAGAGTATTTACCGACGAAGCCTCACCCGCACCTACCCCTGGCATTCAAACCGATTTGTTCAGTGGCACCACCGATGCTCCAGTTTACGAAAATACCACCTACAAAACCATAGAAAATACTCCACACGAATACGAAATAGCCGATACTGCCGAAAAGCGCAAAAAACTCATCGAAACGCTATCAAACAGCATGGCTTTTGCTTTCGACACCGAAACCACAGGTCTCGATCCGCTTAAAGATGAACTCATTGGACTCTCGTTCAGCTATAAACCACATACAGGTTTTTGGGTTCCACTGCCAGTGGGAATGGCCGATGCAAAAAAAGTTTTGGAAGAGTTTAAGTCTGTGCTTGAATCGGAAAAATATGGCAAAATAGGCCAGAATCTGAAATTCGATATTAGCTTTTTGAAACAATATGACCTGGATGTTTGCGGCCCCTTCTTCGATACCATGATAGCCCATTATTTGCTGGAGCCCGACATGAGGCACAATATGGATTTGCTTTCGGAAACCTACCTAAACTACAAGCCCGTAAGTATAGAAACTCTCATTGGCAAAAAGGGGAAAAACCAGATGAATATGAGCATGGCCGATCAGTCGCTGGTGGCTTCCTACGCTGCCGAAGATGCCGATGTCACCCTTCAGCTCAAAATGCATTTCGAACCGTTACTGGCTCAAAATCAACTGCTCGACTTGTTTCATGAAGTTGAAATGCCCCTTATAAAAGTGCTGGCGCAAATGGAGCTCAACGGCGTGAAACTCGATGTGGAAGCCCTCAGAAAATACAGTCTGGAACTGGGCGTTGATATTCAAAACCTTGAGCGTGAGATTTATATCAAGGCGGGCCAGTCGTTTAATATTTCCTCACCAAAACAGCTGGGCGATATTCTTTTTGTCAAATTGGGGATTCAGGATAAAGCTAAAAAAACCAAGAGCGGGCAGTTCAGCACCGGAGAAGATGTATTGGTAAAATTGGAAAAAGAGCATCCCATCATCCGCGATATTCTCGATTACCGGTCGCTCACCAAGCTCAAAAGTACTTATGTGGATGCCCTTCCCGCGCTTGTGGACAAAAAAGACGACCGCGTTCACACCACCTATAACCAAACCGTGGCTTCCACCGGAAGGCTCAGCTCCACCAATCCCAACCTTCAAAACATCCCCATTAGGACCGAAAAAGGGCGTGAAATCAGGAAAGCCTTTGTCCCCTGCGACACCAACCATGTGATACTATCGGCGGATTATTCGCAAATAGAGCTTAGAATTATGGCCAGCATGAGCGGCGACAAGGCCATGATTGACGATTTTGTTCAGGGAATCGACATTCACACCGCCACAGCCAGCCGCGTTTACGATGTTCCTTTGAGCGAGGTCAGCTCCGGGTTGCGCCGCAACGCCAAAAGTGTGAACTTTGGCATTATTTACGGAATTTCGGCCTTTGGATTGTCGGAAAATCTGGGCATTCCCCGCAAAGAAGCCGCGGAAATCATCAGCAATTATTTCTCCAAATACAGCGGAATAAAGACTTTTATGGAAAAATCCATCGAAGAAGCCCGCAAGAATGGGTTTGTTCAAACCCTCATGGGCCGAAGGAGATATCTGCGCGACATCAACTCGCAAAATGCCATTGTAAAAGGATTTGCCGAGCGGAATGCCATCAACGCCCCCATTCAGGGCTCATCGGCCGACATGATAAAAGTGGCCATGATAAAGATTGACCAGGCCATGCGAACTGAAAAGCTGAAATCGAAAATGATTCTTCAGGTGCACGATGAGTTGGTTTTTGAAGCCCTTGTGGTCGAGCAGGAACAACTCAAAACCATAGTAGAGCGCGAAATGCGGAAAGCACTTCCTTTGACGGTGCCCGTAGTGGTTGAGATGAATACGGGTAAAAACTGGCTCGACGCTCATTAAAAAACTGAAAAATCAAGAGAATATGATTATAAAGACCTATTTCCCCGAATTGACAGATGCACAACTGGAGCTTTTCGAAAAAGCAGAAGCACTTTATGTGGATTGGAATTCAAAAATAAATTTAGTGAGTCGCAAAGACACGGAACATCTGATGGAGCGGCATTTTCTTCATTCGCTGTCCATTGCAAAGCTCATCAGTTTTAAACCCGGCACTCAGGTATTGGATGTGGGCACCGGAGGCGGTTTCCCTGGGATTCCATTGGCCATCATGTTTCCTGAGGTAAAGTTTCATCTGATAGATTCCATAGGTAAAAAGATCATGGTGGTAAAAGATATTGCTGAAAAACTGGGACTTACCAATGTTACCGCTGACCAAATCAGAGCCGAAGACGTTAAAGGTCAGTTCGATTTTGTGGTGAGCCGTGCCGTTACTCAGTTACCCGAGTTCAACAGGTGGGTGAAGTCGAGGATAAAGAAAAAAGGCTTCAACGATTTAAAGAATGGCATTATCTACATCAAGGGAGGCGATGTGCTCGACGAAATACTCGAAACCGAAAAACACTATCAGATTTTAGAGCTTCAGTTCGTGTTTGAGGAGGAGTTTTTCGCCACCAAGAAAGTGGTGTATTTGTATTA
>DYSN01000321.1 GCA_020718205.1 Draconibacterium orientale | reverse complement strand
AAACCCCCAACCTCACTTCACAGCCCTAATATAGGTCAACTTCAGCGAATCGTCCCATTTTGCTCCCTGGTCGGTGGAGGTTTTTATTTCTACCTTGAACTCGTTGTCGCTCACGGGGGTAAAAACGGTGCGCTCCATATAGGCGGGTGCGATGGGCGATGGCAGATAATACTTGTCCATAACCAGCGCTGCTCCCTCGAACTGCCCGGTAAAAAGCTCTGTTTCGGAGTTGAAATCGTTGTATTGGGTCATTCGGTATTTTTGGGTGGATTTATGAAAACTGAATTGCTGCACCATGGGCTGCACATAGTCTACGGTGAGCGGGATGTTTTCTTCAATCATATTGTTGCCATTGAATGCAATCTGCGAAGTGGTTTGATCCACCGGATACCATTTGTTGCGGCGCGCCACCCAGGCCTCGGCTTTTACTTCCCATTGGCCTTTCAAAAATGCCAGCTTTTGCATTTCGGGGCTTTTGGGCATCTGAAGTTTTTGCTTGTCGAAGGGGATATTGAACTCTACTGTGCTGATTTTTTGCATGTTATTCCTTTGTCCGTAGTTTCGCTCCTCGTAAAACGGAATCACCAGCCCGTTGATGGTTCTGAAATCTTCGTAGAAACTCTCGGCTGACATTTGCTGGGCAAAATCGACCCACTGACTTTTGCATTTGTACTCTAAATAATTGTCAGTGCGCAAATACCAGGTTTCTTCGAAACCATTGCTGCGGGTGAGTTTAATGACAAAACACTCTACACCATCCACATTTTCGTTGCTCAATAATTGGGACTGTATACCTTCTTTCTCCAGATGAAAAAATGGGGTAGCCAGTTCTGATTTCTGCAATAGGGCGTTCACTTCGGCTTTGTTCATAAGGCGTGGAAATGAGAAATCGTGCCAGGGGTCTATGGTCCAGCCGCTTGTTCCGTCGAAAGCTTCGGTTACCTTAAATTTCCCCATCCAGAACTCGCTGTAGAGACTGCCATCGCTGCCTTTTTGGGTCCAGAAGTCTTTCTCTTCGCTAAAAGCCACATAACGACCGCTAATTTTTATGTTTTCAACCTGAGCCCAGTTTTTGGCACATCCGCGGGCTTCTATATGGCGGGCTATAATTTCTTCTAAATTCTGCGATTGTGCTGTGCCGAAACATAACATCAGCAACCATCCAATAATCATTTTTGCTTTCATTCGATTGTGGATTTTAATTTCCTTTATATAATTTCTTGAATATATCTCCTTGATTTTCTTATCAATAACGAGCATAGTTTTGCTTATCTTACTTGTTTACTCGTACATTTGATAGCAGGCCATGCCGGTGAGATTCCGCACATAAACTTTTCCGCGGGCATAGGATGGAGCCGTCCAGCTTTTACCTTTGATGGCCTGGGCACTGGCTTTCTCCACAAAAGCGTTGGGATTGACTTC
>DYSN01000038.1 GCA_020718205.1 Draconibacterium orientale | reverse complement strand
ATATACTTGATTTGGAGATAAAAAACCAAATCTTTTTCTTGGTCTGTTATTTAGGAATTTATTACCATCATTTTCATTTTTTTTTAATTTTTTTAGTTAAACGATGGTGCAAAAATATTCAAGGGAAGAACCTTGGTTTAAAAAAACAAAATGAAGCGGGTAATGTTGCGCTTGAAGTGTAAGCAAACCAAGACGAAGCGTTTATTTCTGAAATTTCTTATTGAAATTGCAGTGCCGAATATTTTGGTTAAGCGCTCGTAGATATTAAGTGGATTTTGCTTAGTAGGCAGACAAATTGTCGAGAAATAAATTTTCTTTTTTAGCGTTAACTTTTGATTTAATGACGATTTATTCTTCCGGATAAATCTGTTAATTTGTCACTCTCATTATAGAAAGGGAATTTCCCATATTGAAAATTAAAAACAAGCATCATGCAAATAAAAGAATTTGTAATAGTATTCATAATCAGTGTACTGCCATTTCTGGGGATGGCTCAGCCCTGTGCCACAGGAAACGAGAAAGTGGTGAGTATCAACAGTCAGTTTGAGCATGAAGTGCTCCGGTTGACCAACGTGGAGCGGAAAAAACACGGATTGCAGCCTTTGGTATGGAACGAAGCATTGGCTTATTCTGCCCGTTATCATGCGCAGGACATGGCTTTGGACAACTATTTTGATCACGATAGCTTCGACCGCACATCAAAAGGACAGTTGAAAAAAATCTGCGATACGTTCACACGAATCGAGGCTTTTTATAGCAGCAACCATATGGCCGAGAACATTGCCGCAGGAAGAATTACCCCCGAAGATGTGGTGAATGGCTGGATGAAAAGCGACGGGCACCGCAAGAATATTCTCAACGGTGATTTCAATCAATTGGGGGTTGGATATTACGAAACCACTTCGGCAGACTATCCCACCTATTGGGTGCAGAATTTTGGCAGAAACTAAAAAAACCCTTTACTTCATTGGCTGAAATAAAGGGTCCGTTCTGCGGATTTCTAAAATATTAGAAAGGCCAGAAACTATTGTCGTTCCAAATATCGGCTTTAAGCTCTTCGTTGAGTTCGTGAAGCATCTTTTGATGTCCCATTTCCCATTTTGCCAACATTTGATAAAGGGCTTTTTCGTTGGGGTCTATGGCTTCTTCGGCTCTCGAAGCATAGATTTTTACGGCGCGGTCTTCAAAGTCGATGGCAGCAGAAATGGCGGCTGCTTCGAAGCTTGCAGCATTGATTTCCTTTTTCATTTGATCGCTGAGTACCCGTAAGGCCACTTCGTCTTCGGCTGGTTCTTCAACCCCTTCAGGTGACAAAAATTCGTGGTGGTTCTCGTAATGTTTAAACTGTTCCGATAAAAACCTGATGTGCGCATCTTCTTCATCCGCCATCATTTCAAATATCTTTTTAGCCGATTCTGAATCGGATTTTTCGGCCACTGTGCTATAAAAAGCTTTGCCGCGTCTTTCCAACAAAATAGCTTCTTTCAAAATATCGGTTGCTGTTCTTGCCATAATTTTTCTTTTTTTATTTTCACCAACAAAGATATAAAACTATCCCTTGGCGCAGTGATTTGTCAGTTTTTTAGGAAAAATACGGAGGTCGGTCATTGAATCACCAATTTTTGATTTGCGATGATTTTTTTATGTGGATTTTAAAAAAGAAATAATCCGCTCAAAAAGAAGTCTCACGAAGCATGTTGTATTTTATGTTCCCTATCAGTAGCGTATGACAAACAAGCTTTTATATCTTCAATGGTTAATTCAGGAAAATCATAAATAATTTCTTTGCAGGTCATTATTTGGCCCAATTTTCAATCTTTAAACCATCAATACGCTCAAATTCTCTTTCATTATTTGTAACCAAAATCAAATCAAGGCTTTTGGCATGAGATGCAATCAATGTATCTAAAGGCCCAATAGGCGTTCCTTTTCGTTCTAATTCGGCTCTAATCCTACCATACTCCAGAGTGGCATAAAAGCCAAAATCCACAATTTCTATAGGGGTTAAAAATTTATCTAAGGCCTCCTGATTCTTAGATGGATTCGAACTTTTCGTAATTCCAAATTGTAATTCTGCTAAAGTAATAGTTGAAATGCCAATACTTCCAACCGATAAGTGCTTAAACCTTTCGAAAACCAGAATGGGTTTCTTTTTGATAATGTATATGCAAATATTTGTATCCAGCAAGTATTCCATCAGTCGATTGATTCTCTTTGTTGATAATCCGGCTGCTCCCTATTAATCATAAAATCAGAGGTAAAGGCATCTAAACTTTCAATAAGATTTTGCCATGGATTGTGAAAGGGGATGATATACAATGCATTACCAACTTTTTTTAGATATACTTTATCATCGTTAATTCTCATTCTTTGAGGAATCCTGATAGCCTGTTCCCCTTTTTTGCTTTTTATATCAATAGTTTCAAATTTCATCTCAATTTTTTTTGTTTTCAAATATAGTCAATTAGATACAATTTACATGAGTTTTTATTACAAATTAATACTGCTTTCGACTTTACAGGAAATTAAAAATTGCTGAGGATGAAATAACAGATAGTGAAAAGGAACTTTAGTGAAAATTTATGGCTTGATATTGCAATAAACTGGTAATCAACATTTCTGTTCATATAAAGTTTTCCCTGTATTTAGAACTTCATAAACGAATCCAAATTTTTTATCTCTGGCTTCATCTACCTCCTTTGGCGTGTAAATTATCAAATCAATAGGAATCAGTGCGCCATAGATCATTTTTCTAACCTGCACCACTCTTTGCGGTCTGGGCAAATCGGTTTCTTTGATTACAAATAAATCCAAATCACTATCTTCAGAAGGATTACCTGCTGCATAGGAACCAAAAAGAATAATCTTTTCCGGATTATACCCAAAAGCTATTTTATTAACTATTTCCGATATTTTATCCTCACCAATCATTTTCTTTTTTTTGCTAAAATACAATTTTTTCAGTTGCCGAATCAAAGCATGTTTTGTTGAAAGGAGCAACTTTAAATATTGAAAACCAATGAGATGTTAATTTGTATACGAAAATCCATTAAAAAAATTTAAAATGAAAACCGATGGCTCCAACAGAAATATCTATTCGATAACTCTTTGATTGGGTCTATATTCCAATATATCGGCGGGTTGGCAGTCCAATGCATGGCAAATGGCTTCGAGGGTCGAAAACCGGATGGCTTTTGCTTTTCCGGTCTTCAGGATAGAAAGGTTGGACAATGTGAGGTCTACCTTCTCCGACAGCTCATTCAGCGACATTTTTCGCCGGGCCATCATCACATCTAAGTTTACAATTATGGCCATGGCTTAAACTGTTAAATCGTTTTCGTTTTGCAATTCAACGCCGCGCGAAAAAATGGTGGCGATGATATAAATAATAGCAGCCATGAAAATATATGCCTCACTATCAACCCAAAACTGGCTAAGAGCATCAATCTCAATTCCCCTGTGCATGAGATTTTCTGCCGTTAGACTGGCGAAAAAACTGATAAGGCCAATGGACAAGGTAAAATAACTTATTTTGGTAATATACTCAGCGGTAAAACTGCTAAATGGTTTCAAGAGATTGAGTTTGGTAACAAGCATGATGACCAGATAAAACATAAATGCTTTCAAAATCATGATGACCAGAATCAAGCTATACATGCTGAAATAGGCCCATTGGCTTTGTTGATACATTTGACTTAAATCGAGCTTTTGATAGAGATTGTGCACCATTTCGGGTTTGTAAACACTAAAAATGAAATTGACAAGCATGGCACCCGCCTCAATGCTAAGGCCCACAAAAATAATCCAGGCTACAATTTTAAGGATTGTAAATACGAAATTGTTTCTTTTTGACATAAGGGTTAATTTTTAAATGACCCCGCAAAAATAATAAATAATTATTGATAAACAATAAATAAATATTTATAATCAAGATTTTTATATTTAATTTATAGCCAGGAAGTCTAAGGATACAATAAATACTTTGCTCTAAGCAGCCTGAAACCATCCAAATCTGATTTCCAGTTTTCGCGAATTTTTTCCTCGCTCATGCCCGATTCTATCTGTTTCTGAAGCTTGTCGGTGCCAGCCAGCTTATCAAAAAAACGGGTGAAAAACTGACTCTTATCGGGATAGGTTTTGTAAAAATCCATGAACCATTTCAAATTGAGCTGAGTGGGCCGGTCGCTGGCCGATTTAAAATATTGCCGTAAATCCAAACCGTAGCAAGTCTCATTCATATATTTGGGTTTGGCACTAAATCCTTCCTTACTTTTGGGGACAAAGGAAAAACTCTTATCGGCAAAAGCCGGATATCCAGCTACCTGAAAGGGGAAATCGGTGCCACGTCCCACGCTGATTTTGGTGCCTTCGAAAAAGCAAAGGCTGGGATAAAGATATATGGATTCCAAATTGGGCAAATTGGGCGATGGGGGATGGGGAAGCTCGTAAACAGTTTCGTGGGTATAGTTTTTTATGGGAATACAAGTCAGCGGGCAGGGTTTTTCGTTCCATTTTTCGCCATTAATCATCAGCGCCAGCTCGGCATCGGTCATGCCATAAACCACGGGAATGGGCAGCAATCCCACAAACGAAATCTGAGACTTGTCGAGCATGGGCCCGTCGATATAATGTGCGTGGGGGTTGGGCCTGTCGAGCACTATCAGATGAATATGGGCTTCGGCGCAGGCTTCCATCATATATTTCAGGGTAGAAATATAGGTGTAAAAACGAACTCCAACCCCCTGAAGGTCAAAGAGTATCACATCCACTCCGCTCAATTGTTCGGGGGTGGGTTTCTTGTTATTGCCATAAAGACTGACGATTTTGAGCCCCGTTTTAGCATCTTTTCCATCAGCAATATGTGCTCCCGCCTCGGCTTCTCCCCTGAATCCATGCTCAGGAGCAAAAACCTTCACTATATTTACATTCAAATCCAACAGGCTGTCAACCAGATGTGTATGGTTTATCATACTATTTTGATTACCAACAATCGCCACTTTTTTTCCATCAATCAGCGGAAGATATTCGTTGGTTTGATAAGCGCCCGGCAAAACCTGAGCCAAGGCCAATCCAAGGGGGAGAACGAGTGCAGCAATGAGTATTTTTATTTTCACTTGATGGATTTTTCTATTTTTACGCAAAATTAGTGCTTCTTTTTTTAATTGAAGGCATTATCCCTATTTTATCGAATAAGTTATTGATTCATAGGTATGAAAACATTGTAAACCCAAAATAAACCCATTCTGAGTGCTTTAATATCATGGCAATGAGCAGATTTTTTTCGTCGGTGGAGATTTTTTTAGCTTCCGGAATGCTTAAACCACACAAGGAAAGCTTTTCGGGACCCATCATTTTTATTTCCATCATCAGTTTGGCTTTGGGGCTTTCGGTTATGATTTTATCGTTGCTGGTTCTCACAGGTTTTAAGAAAGAAATCAGCGAAAAACTCAGCGGTTTTACGGGTCATATTCACATTGTGAAGTACAACTCTTCCAATTCGCTGGAAATGCCTCCCGTTTATTTAGATAGCATTGATTTGCAATCGGTGGTTATAAATCCGCAGGTAGCTCATGTTCAGTCGTTTGTGTCGAAAGCGGCCATTATCCGCACCAATGAAGAAATTCATGGCGTAATGGCAAAAGGAGTTGGGAGAGATTTTGATTCGGTTTTTTTTTCCAACAATCTGATTCAGGGGAGAATACCCGATTTCTATGGAATCGAAAAATCCGACGATATTCTGATATCTCAAAAGATTGCGCAATCGCTGAAAGTTAATTTGGGCGATTTTTTGCGGGTTTATTTTGTCAGCAACGAGAATTCTCAGCTTCGCGGAAGGCGTCTTCAAGTGGCAGGCATTTATAAAACCAGTGTAGAAGAGTTCGACGAGCGCTTTATTCTGGCCGATATTCGTCATCTGCAAAAGCTCAATAACTGGAGCGAGCAAATGGTGAGTGGGGTAGAAGTTTATTTAAATGATTTTGACCAAATGGAGCAGGCGGAGGAAAGTATCTATAGGAATCTTCCCTACGATCTAACCACCGAAAGTATTAAAGATCGCTACCCTCAGATTTTCGACTGGCTTCAGCTTCAGGACATGAATGTGGTGGTTATTTTGGTGCTCATTATTTTGGTTTCCACCGTTAGCATGATTTCCACATTGCTGGTTCTCATTCTGGAGCGCACTCAAACCATTGGTATATTAAAATCGCTGGGAGCTCGTAATTCATTGATTTGGAAGCTCTTTATTTTTCAATCGGCCTATATAATTATTATAGGTATGTTTATTGGCAATCTGTTTGGTTTGGGTTTGGCATGGTTGCAAAAAACCTATGGCTGGGTGCGATTAGATGCCGAAACCTATTACATGTCGGTGGTTCCCATTCACATGGATGTTTGGTCGGTGATTTGGTTAAATTTGGGTACTTTGCTGCTGGTTTTGCTGTTTATGGTGATCCCTGCTTTGGTGAGTGCGCGTATTCAACCCGCTGAATCTATCAGGTGGGAGTAGGATGGCCTTATCCAAGCCATTCAAATGGTTATTCAGCTTCTAAAAAGTATGGTAAAATTGCGATTAGTTGGAAAGAGTTTGGCTGTTCTATTTGTGGATAAAGCAAAAAGCCTGACAATCTAACGATTATCAGGCTTAAATGCGGTCTGGACGGGACTCGAACCCGCGACCCCGTGCGTGACAGGCACGTATTCTAACCAACTGAACTACCAAACCAATTATCAGTGAACTTTTGCGCTAAACGCGGTGCAAATATACGCCTTTAATCTAATCGCGCAAGTGTTTTTTTGAAAAAAATTATCCGAGCTCCAAAAAAATCTGCCTGAAATAATTTCCTCGTTCTTCGAAATTTGAAAATGCATCGTAACTGGCTGCCGCCGGCGACAGAAGCACCGTTCCTTCTGTTAAGCCAAGTAATTCGTTTTTAATATTTTGAAGCTGTGGGTGCCAACTATAGCCAAAATTAAATCTTGTATTTCTTCCCATGAGGGCTTTAAGGATTCTTTCTCCGGAAGCCCCCAAAAAATAGACTCTGCGAAAGGTGGAGACGGATAAAAAATCGACCAAACTCGTATAATCGATGCCACGATCGAACCCACCGATGATTAAATAATCGATTTTTTCAAAGGCTTTCACCGCATAAATAGCTGATTGTGGAATGGTACTTATGCTGTCGTTGATGAATCTTAAACCATGCTTTTCGCCCAATAATTCCTGACGATGGGGCAATGGTTTGAAATTTCGAATGCTTTCCAATGCCTTTTCTAAACTTAGATTCAAATACAAAACCAGCTCAATAACTGCCACTATATTGTTAATATGGTGCTTCCCGGCTAAATATTTCAATTCTTCTGAACCAAGAATCTTTGTGTTATCCAGAAAAATCCCTTCCGATGTTTGTTGAGTTATTTTTGGGGGGTTAGGAATTGAAACAGGTGCTTTTGTAATGGTTTCCTCATTCGCAAATGCGAAAAAACCACTTCTAAAGCTGCTGAAAATATGGCATTTTGCCCGATAATAATGGTCTACCTCCCCAAAGAAATCCAGGTGTTCGGGCATGAGATTGAGTAGAATGGCCTGGTGAGGCCCGTGCGATACGCATTGGAGCTGATGCGCACTTAACTCGTAAACAATCATGGTTTCGTCCGAAATCTTCGGAAGGAAATCGAAGGCCGGCAATCCGATATTTCCAACCAAAACTGCATCTTTCTCTTGTTCCTTCAGAATTCTGTAAATCATGGTCGAAGTAGTGCTTTTACCCTTGGTACCTGTGATTCCAATGGTTTGCGCTCCAAATTGCTCCAGGAACAAACTTGTCTGGCTATGGTTTTTTAATTCGGGCCGGGCATATTGCAGTGCAACTCCAGGCGATTTTATAATGAAATCGTCGGTTTTGAGATGTGCCAAATAATCATCCCCCGAAATTATTGCAATCTCGGGGTTCGATTTTATCAGGTCATTTTGCAGTATCTGAGCATTTTTATCGGCCACCACCACGGGGTTTTTTAGGCCTTTATCTAATAAATACCTAAGTGTTGACTGGCCTTCGATCCCAAATCCTAATATGACTATGCGGCTATTTCCCGCCTTTTTCCTGATTAATTCGAGCATAAATGGAGTTTATTTTGTAATAGAGTTTCTAATTCTGCCGGTAAAAAATGTTCGCCGTTCCATTCTTCCAGTGCCTTTTTTAGCTGGTTTTTCGATGTTTCGGTTGCTGAAATATCTGCCATTAGAACACCGGTAAAATATTCAGGTTGAGCATTTTGTAACGATAGCTCAACTTCTGCAATCGTTCCAACACATTCAAAGGGCTTGGATTCGGTTTTCCCCCTGAGCTCGTTGAAGATGGGTTTCAGTTCCAAATCGTTCAATAAACTTTTATTGAAGATTTCATGAAGTCGGGTCGCACTCAGGAAAGGACATAATAAAATATAGGTAAACAGGCATTTGGGGCATTTTCCACACCAGATATTTTCTTTACTTCCGGCATTACAGCTTCTAAAGCTCAGGTGGTGCCATCTGAACTGACTAAACAGACAAGCAATCTGAATTTCGGTAAGTGGACGCAAAAAGCTGAAATATTCAATGTCGGGGGCGATATAGCTTTGATAGTATTTCCTGAAATCCTGTTCAAATTCAAACGATTTGCTGTATTGATGGTTGATATTGGTTCCGGCCACAGTGGCTTCGTTGGCGCTCGATTCGTTGCTCAGAGCTATGTATTTGGCTCCTGTGACTCTTGCCACCAATATGCTCAAAAAGGCAAGCATGGCCGAAAAAGGGGTGTGACCATTTAGAAATCCCTGATTGTTCAGTTCGAGCAATTGCGGATGTATGGTTCGTCTGGTCAGTATGGAATCATTTTCTGTAAAGCCCGCCTGTTGAATGGTTTCGAGAGTTGCACCCCGCGGATTAACCACAAAAGGAATCACCGGCATTGCCGATTGCTTAAGCAATTCCAGACTTACCACGGAGTCTTTTCCACCTCCAATAGGCACAATGACCGAATTTGATACCAGATTGGTTGATGCGGAGGGAAGAAGAGGAGCACCATCGCAATAAATCTGCATAAAGTCGGTTAAATGGACTTCAATTTCGTTCAGGTAGAAAAATTCGCCCAGTCCTTCAAAATAGAGTTTTTTCCACCACTCAATCTGCTCAGCCGACAATGCAAAGGGCTTTATATGAACTTGGGGTGCGCAAGATGCTTTCCAATAGGAAACAAGCTCCACCATGCCGAGATGAAATACAAAATTGTCTAAATCAGCGGTTGATAAAGAATGATAGTGGTGATTTTTAGGTATTTGTAAGGAATGAGTTGGGCGAAACTCGTATTCGTTTCCCAAATTGAAAACGAATTCAATGCGAAGCGTGTTGCCTTCAAAATGATATTTAAAGGATTCATAACAAAAACGGGTGAATTTTTGCCGCAAATCTTTGTATTTTTGAAAATGATTCTGTCTTTGCATGTTGGAGTGTTTATTCAATAACGGAACAACCAATTTATGTAAAAAATTGTCATTGTGATATTGGATGCCAAAAGTAGAAGATTTCCATTACATGATAAAAACCACAGCGGAATAAATTGATTTTGCATGTTAAGTATTTGTATAATAACGATTTAAATAAAAATATCATTTATGATTTTCAAATTTCAGCGATATTTAGTAATTTAAAGGATCGAAAAAAAAGATGAACCCATGAAACCAACAAATCTTAAACCAGCACCAGGCAGTATTTTAATATCGGAGCCGGCATTGAAAGATATGTACTTTCATAGAGCAGTAGTCCTCATTGCCGACCACAACAACGAGGGCTCTTTTGGTTTAATTATCAATAAACCACTCGAAGTTCAGTTTAACGATATTGTAAGAGATTTTCCACCGTTCAACGCAAAAGTTTTTCTGGGGGGACCTGTGAATACCAAGAACTTGTTTTTCCTTCATAAACGGGGCGATTTTATTCGCAACAGCCAGTTCATTAAAGACAATCTTTATTGGGGTGGCAATATTGAAGATGTTAAGGCTCTGATTGATTTGGGGGAAATGAAACCCGACGATATTCGGTTCTATATTGGCTATAGCGGCTGGACAGAGTACCAGCTTGACGAGGAATTGCAGGAATTCAGCTGGCTGGTAGCAGAGCCAACCATTTCCGATTTGTTTAAAAAACCCATCAGCGAAATGTGGAAACTAAGCGTGGCCGAGTTGGGTAAGGATTACGAGCTTTGGGCCAACTATCCCAGCGATCCAACACTCAATTAACCCACAATCAACTGCTTTTTGCAGCAGAACCAATGCACTCCATAAGCTTTTCTTCTTCCCGTTCCCAGATTAATTCCTGTCGCGCCACCGCTAAATTGTTTTTCCATCTGCCTATGGTTGATTCGTCATTAAGAGCCTTGTTAACGGTATGGGCAATGGTCTTGGGGTCGTGATTACTCAATACTACCCCAATATCGTAGTGATTGACAATATGAGCCACTTCCACCAGATTGGAAACCACCACCGGAACCGCTGCCTGGATGTAGTCGAAAAGCTTATTGGGAAGGCTATAGCGGTAATTTAGATTGGTGTCTTTATCAAGGCTAAATCCCAAATCGGCCAATGCAGTGAAATGAGCTAATTTTTCATAAGGAACTTTTCCGGTAATAATCACCCGTTCCTCAATCGCCAAATCCTGAACCATAATTTTTAGCCTGCCCAATACATCCCCACTACCAACAATCAGTAAAACAGCGTTTTCTATCCATTGCATGGCTTCCACCAGCTCTTCGGCTCCACGATCCATATTGATTCCAGCCCCCTGAAGTATGAGTATTTTCTTGTCGGTGGGCAAATGAAGTGATTCTCTGGTACTGGTGTTGTTGATATTCTTTGTCTGCGGAATATTTCTGACAACCCAGATTCGCTTGTGATACTCACGTGAGTAAATATCTGCAATGGAGCCGTTTACAGTGATTATGTGTTCTATTTGCGGAAGAATATGCCTTTCCATATTTTTCCAGATTTTTCGTTTTGCAGGATTGCTGATGAGTTCCGGAACTTCGCAAAATAACTCGTGGCTGTCGTAAATAAGACTGATATTTTGAATTTTAGAAATTACAAAATTTGGGAGCAGTGTATCCAAATCGTTGGAAAAAAGCAGGTTAGCCTTGTTGTTGAGAAGAAAAAAGAACAGCCGGATTTGAAATTCGATGTAAAAAGCTGGGCCCTGGATAAATAGCAGCTTCATGCGGAGGGTTTCGTAGGGGCGAGGAGCTAACGGAAGGCTTTGGGGAAGTTCGCGTCCCACAAGAATAACTCGATAACCCATTTTTACCAGGGTAAGGCAGGTGCGATTTACCCGTTGATCGGTGGCTAAATCGTTGATGACTGAAACTATGGCTGTTTTTTCTTTCAAGCTTAAAATTTTATAATTTTTTCGAAACTGCTGCCTGCTGTGGTTCTGAGTTCCAATATATAAACCCCTGATGATAAACGTTCCATATCGAAATTCATTGTGTGATGGCCTGATGTCAGCCTGTTTTTTGCCGAAGAAAATACGAGATTGTTTTGTATATTTCTTATGAAAACCCCGGCATCTTGGGGTTCTGCCAAATCAAATTCAATGGTGATAAAGCTCGAAAAGGGGTTGGGAAGTGTTCTGAGCCCAAACAAATCCTGCAGGGTAAAAATACCATCGGTATCGCAGTTTTCTGGTCCTGCTCCCGGTGTTCCGTTTTCGCATCCAGCCCGCCAGTTCTCTGCTAAATAGATATTGGAGTAGTTTTTTAATTCCAGAGTTCTATTGTTGGTATCTGTTTGAAAAACAGGCCATTGCAATAAATGATGATAGCTTAGCATATTTCCGGGAAACCGATATGGATTTAAAATGAAAATGGCATCTTCCACATAATCCAGATTGAAGTAATCCACCGCAATTACTTGAATGGCAGAGTCGTAAACTGAATAAAACGCTTCGCTGTTAGCCGCCAGAATCTGATAGTTTTGAGCATCAATTAAAATTGGTGTGTCAATGGTTAGGGTATCGCCGTTTTGAATAAAGCTCCAGCCTTTTAGATTGATTTCGCGCCAGTGGTTATTATAAATCTCTATCCAGTCGCCGGTTTCTTCTTCGGGGAGCGATTGGTATTTTATTTCCGATATAAAAATGGCATCGCCGGGAATACACCAATCCACGGAATGCCAGGGGGTACCCAGAAAACAACTGGCTTCCCAGTTTTGACCTTGTTGGGGATTTAGTGTGGTGTCGGAAAGTTGAATGGTAAAACCAGTTCCATCGGCTTCTGTTGGCCAGGCTCCTTCGTCGGAATAGTTAATGGAGACTGTTCTTTGGTCGAACATAGTATTGATAGACAGCGATTCCCCTGAGCCCGAGAAGCCAAAGTCGATGGGGCCAAAAAAGCGTCCTTCCATTGGATGATATTTCGTGAAACTGCTGGTATCTTCAATAATGAGAAAGTATTCCAGGGGAGCAATCATGGTACTTTCAGGAAAAGAGAATCGGTTTTCCGGATTGCCATCTCGAAAATAATAATGACTTAAATCAATGGTATCGTTGCTATTATTGAAAAACTCTACCCAATCGCCTGTGTTATAGGTATCGCTGGAGTTGTAATTGAGCTCACTAAAAAGCAAGGGCATATTCTTGTCGCAATTCAGTGGGGCAAAACCTGGTGTGCCACCCGGGCATCCCAGTTTCCAGTTTTGTGGCTGATGAAAATCACCAATAGGCTCCTGAAGTTCGATGGTAAATGATGTGTTTAAGTTGTTGGGCCACGGTACTTTGGATGAAAATTCCATTTGTATTACAAGCCTGTCCAGCTCATCCCACAAACTCAATCGCTCATCATTTTCATCCATTGGAAAATTGAAAGATCCCACCACCAAGGGTATGTTCTCGTGCCAATTTTTTATGGAAGAGCTATCCTGAGCCAAAACCAGAAACGCTTGTGGTGGTAATGTAGTTCCTGTTGGAATCTCGAAGGTTTTAAAGGGTTTTGAGAGTCGCAAAGTCCAATGGCTCAAGTCTATAGTATCGTTTTCGCGGTTATAAATCTCAATCCAGTTGCCAGCTTCGGCATTGGGGAATAATCTATAATTGATTTCGGTAAATGCCAGATTCAGTGTGTCTTCGGTTCCAGTGGGCGAATAGAAAATGGCCTGTATGGTATCGTGGGTATCGAGGAACCAGTTTTCGATAATTCGTGATGAATCGGCCAGTTGTGGCGAAGTGGGGGAATACCAGCACACAAATTCAAAACCGGGATTGGGAATGGCTTCGAGTCGCACGGGAATGGAATCGAAATACAAGCCATTCCAGTTTTGCTTGTCAACAAAAATAGTGTTGAGTTTAATTCTCCCTTTGCCATTGGGCGATACAGACAATGTGATGGTGTCGTTTTGCCCCAATAAATAGTCGTTTCTGAGAAAATCGCGCATGTAACCTTCTCGGTTTTCTATGAAATTGCGAATTTTTTCAGTATAATTATTCAACCAGTTATTATAGCTCATATTCCAGCGTTCGGAATGACGCTCCATTTCGGGTGCCATTTTCTCAATTATTTTATCCAGGATTGGAATATAGGCCTCAGTTTGATAGATGGTATTCATCAAATCGGCAAAACGATTTATATAATCTCTTTTAAAATCTTGATTTTCAATGAGTCTATTATAGATAATGGCCAAATAGGACATGGTATCGCTGTGAACATGAGTCAACGGGTTTTGATTTACCTGATTTTTACTGAGCGATCCCATGGTAACATCCTGGTCAACAATAATTTGTCGCCATTTTTTGCCTGGGGCGTTCCAAAACTTGGTATTGTGATGTGGCCAATCGGAGTTGAAATGGTAGAAATTTGTCACCAAATGGTCAATCCAGTTGTAATGGTCAATCTGATTGATAACATGATGGTAATTGGCATCCATTTGAATATTATTTTGTTTAACAAAAGTTAATAGATTTTCAAAACCATTTCTATCGCCACTGATTATCAATCCATTTTGCTCAAGCAGATTCACATCATCGGGGTTTACTCCAAAATTATCTTCGAGATAAAATCGGTCTATTTTTTCACGCAGATGATAAATTCCCCAATAATCGCCATTGATGTAGGCCAACACAGGGTAACCCGACTGAATATCGGCAAATGTGGTATCCATGCGGGTTTGAATGAGTAAATCGCGAAAATGAGCCGTGAGATTGTCGTTGCCTGCATTGCGCAGTAAAAATCGTTTAACGCTGGTGATATGTGGTTTGGCGGCAAAAAGGGGTTCATCGAAACGTCCGCCGGAATACTCGGATTTGGCATAGAATCCCAGGCTTTTTTGAGGAAGTTGCCGGGTGTAGTTTCCATGGATTTTTATTCCGGCATCTTGTTGCCAGCGCAGCATACCCAGGCTGTCGAATTGCTGAATCTGCACCGGGCGTTCCCAGTCTTTCCAAAAATTGGCTCCAAAATAGGGCGGTTTAAACCAGTATTGCGGGCCAAATGCATAAATGCCGGTTTCCTGATGCCAGAGATTCACAGGGTCGGAAATAAGCGAAATTACAGGTAAAGTGGTGCTGTCGTTCACAAAAAAGGTGTAGTTGGAAACAGGCCCATGAATAAGGCTGTCGCTGTGGTAAAATGCCCGGAAAACTACTGTTGAATCGATAAAGAAAGCGGAATCAAATTGTTGTGAATCAGTAGATGGAAAGCTTCCATCTAAAGTATAGAATAGTTTAAATTCAGTGTTGAGTTCGGATACCTTAATGAGCACCGAATCGGCATAATAGCCCGAAGGGAAAGTTAGTTTCACCGTATCCTGAACAAACCCCGCAAAGGGTGAGAGCGAATTTCTGCTTTCGGGGGTGGGTTCATTAAAATAGACCATCGAGTCTGCAATTTCTCTGTGAAGCCCGTATGACAAGTCGGTTGGCAGTTTGGGTACCACCACGGTTTGCAATATTTCGCCAGAACTGTTGCTCAGATAAATCTTTTCTCCTTCGCTGTCGATTTTGAAATTGGTGTGCATGGGCAGATTTATCAGGGGAAGCCCAGCGGCAACGCTATCGTTTTGATACACGGAATCGCTCATGGCAAATGAAAGCCAGGGTTTTATCAATAATTTGGTTTGTCCCAAGGCAATATGATTTTGAATGGCCAAAACATTTCTGCCATTTTTAAGCAGATTTTGCCATACAATGGGATCGATGATGAAGGAGGTTGGAGGTTCTCCCTGGTCAATTCCATCATTTCTCGAAGGGAAGGCAGGTGCGCTAAAAGCCGGTTTGATGCCGTCTTCCAGCATATTTGCCCTAAGAATTTCGTAATTATTTAGAAATACAACAATACCATCGTCGTAATGTGCATGAAGAATCATGGCCATAATTTTCGAAGTGTCGGCAAGAAAAAACTCCTGACGCAGGTAAATGCAGGGTCGGCCTTCTTCCGATGGGGTGGCAATACTGTCGAATCCAGTTCCAAAACCGCCTGGTAATTCGGGCCAGCCGGTGTCGTCGAAATCGTTTTCTGTCCACATAATATATTCCGGATCGCTTTGTTCCACAGGGTTTAAGTAATGCCATAAGCTATCGCCAAAAAGGGCTGTTTCCCAATGATTTATCACTGCTTTTCTGTTCTTCTCAGAAGCAAAAACCAACATATATCCGTTGGGCTCCAATTCCATATTTGGAAATGGCCACATGAGCGGAACATCCTTGTCGTCGGTCAAATAATAGTCCTGAAGGTTAATGGGTTCCGAATGCGTATTTTTAAGCTCAATCCAGTCGTTGAAATCCTCATCTTCATCCATTGCCAGGCTGGCATTCCTATTGCTTACTTCATTGATTTTCAGATAGGATTGCCCCAATGAAAAATGACTCAATGAGATTAAAAACAGAAACAGAAAATAGGTTTTAACTCGCATACACTAATTTCTAAGCTTGGTTTGAGTGGCGCTTTTTATGGAGTAAAAAATCTTTGTATTGTCCATAATACCGCTAAACAATTCTGAACCAGGGCCATAGGCAAAACAAGCCACCATTTCGCCGCTGTGCTCATCAATGGCATAGTTGGGAATATAGGCGCCATTTTCACCCTGAAGCAGGGTTAACCCTCCGCATTCATGATCGGCCAAAACCACCACAAGGATGTCGTTTCGGGTCTTGGCTATATCGAGCATATTGCCTGCAATTCTGTCAAATTCCAGGGTTTCTTCTATCTGGTTATCAATGTTTAAATCGTGTCCGGCCTTATCTATCAGAGCGCCCTCCACGAGCATGAAAAAGGGATTTTTTCCGAACAAATGGATGGCTTTATCTGCCGAAAGCTCCAAAAAGTTCTCTCGACCTTCGCTCAAATAGGGAGGACGAAGTGGATAGAGAAGACCCAGTGCCGGCAATTGGCCAATGTGTTGAATATCAATGGTGTTATAAAATGTCTGAATTCCTTTGCTATGCAGACTGTCCAATAAATTTAGTTGGTCTTCCCGCTGGTCGAAATGATTGCGCCCTCCGGCCACAGCAAAATCCGGATAATTTCTATAAAAGTCAAGGGCAATATTTTCGTAGTCGTATCTGTTGGTTCCTTCGCTGTAGAGCGCGGCCGGTGTGGCATCGGTGAGAAACGACGAAGTTATAATGGCGGTTTTATATTCGTTTTTTCTAAAATAATCGTAAAGGGTTTCGAGTGACTGAGTTTCGGTATCTACGCCTAAAAAACCATAGTTGGTTTTAATTCCGGTCATCATCGCAGTCATGGCGGCACTCGATTCGGTTACAAAAAGATCGGCGGAATGTGTGAGAACCAGCCCACTGTGGGGAAATTTCTCCAGGTTTAACGATTGATGCTCGTGCCAGGCTGCTGTGAGCTGCGCAATACCCATGCCGTCGCCCAACAATACAATAACACTCACTTGAGTGGTGGGAACCACAGGTTCAATTTCCACCACCGGAGAATTGTTGTTTTTAGAGCAGGAAATGGTTATAAAACCAAGACTCAAAGCTATGAGAAGTTTAAACAATTTGGACATTGACTTTGTTTTTTCGACAAAAGTATAAGTTTTTGCAAGACAAGTTTTATTAAAAATTTGTTGTATTTCGCTCAAACAAGGTGGTATTAAGCTACCACTCTGTTTTTTTTGATGCTATTCTGTCCGTTTTATCTTTTAATTTGCAGTAAAACTTTAATTCAACAAATGTATTCGGAACTGACATTGATTTTTATTATTTTGCTTTTGTTTGGGTTTATTCTGGAAAAACTGCTCGAATTGCTCAATATCAGCTATTTTAAGAAGCCATTAAATAGCGAATTTGCTCACTATTTTTCGGCGGAAAACCAACAGGCAAACTTGTTGTACAAGCAGTCGAAGGCGCGTTTTGGTCTCATTCAGAGCACATTGGGCTTTATTTTTACTTTTCTAATCTGGAAATTTGCCGGACTTGGTTTCTTAACTCAACTTATAACTTCCTTTACTTCATCCGAAATACTTCAAACGCTGCTATTTTTTGGGGTTATAGCTTTGGGTTCGTCCCTGGTTTCGATTCCGTTCAGCTTGTATTTTCACTTTGTTTTGGAAGAGAAATTTGGGTTCAATAAAATGACAATCAAGGTATTTATAGCCGATTTATTCAAATCGGGATTGCTGGCTTTGGTTCTTGGGGGAGGCATCATGGCCCTGATTGTTTGGGTTTATTTGGCTTTTCCTACTTCATTCTGGTGGATTGTCTGGATTCTGATAACGGTTGTAATGGTTTTTATGTCAGCATTTTATGCCCAAATCATTCTGTCGGTATTCAATAAACTCACCGAGCTTGAAGATGGAGCTCTCAAAGATGCCATCGAAACTATGGCGCAAAAACTTGGGTTTGAGCTGAATAGAATTTACGTAATTGATGGGAGTAAGCGGTCCACCAAAGCCAATGCATTCTTTACTGGTTTTGGCCGTCAGAAGCGGATTGTTTTGTACGATACACTGATTAATGATTTGGAAACAAATGAGATTCTGGCAGTTCTGGCTCATGAGATAGGTCATTATAAACATAGGCACACCATCAAAGGAATGATTCTGGGAATTTTACAGACTGGAATTTTACTGTATTTCTTGTCGCTCTTCATCAATCCGGAATCATTACTAACTCTGGAACTCAACAGGGTGGTGGCACAGGATGACTCACTTACTCAGCCCGCATTTTTTCTGGGGTTGCTTGGATTTGGGATTTTATTTAGTCCGATTTCTACTATTATAGAGCTGGTTACCAATGCCATAAGCCGAAAATTCGAGTATCAGGCCGATGCCTTTGCCACAAAAAATGGATTGGCAGATTCTATGATTTCAGGCTTGGTAAAACTATCGGAAAAGAGCCTGAGCAATTTGAATCCACATCCGCTATATGTGTTTTTCAATTATTCACACCCACCACTTTTGGCACGTTGGACAGCAATGAAACAAGGGGAGAACATTATTTAAGGGCTGGATAGAATATTTTTTCTGCTTACAGACGCTAAGTAAATAAGCGAATCGGCGGTGGTTTTTTGATGTTGCGCCAGATAAAGCGAAGCCAGTAAATAGTATGGTTCAGCATAGTCGGGCGCATTGGCAATGGCTTGGTTCAGTTGGTTTTGAGCCCCCAGAGTATCGTTGAGTTTTATTAGTAATAAAGCCTTGTAATAGAATACTTTATCGTGCAATGGATTGATATTGCCAACCGAATCGAACAGAATCATGGCATTGCCGAAATCTTCCATTTGATACATCCACAGTCCTTTGCCAAAGAGTGCAATATTGTTATGCGGGTTGAAGCTGAGCGATTTGTTAAAAGCATTCAAGGCCTTGGTAAAATCCTTGAGATAGAGCGAGCAAAAGCCCGTATAGGCGCTGGCCGCATCATTTTTGGGGTTTAATTTCGATGCCTTTTCAAATTTTTCGAGTGCCGAAAGGTAATTTTGATCGAAAAACAGGCCTTTTCCTTCTTCGAGCAAAATTAAATCTTTCCGTTTGGTCGATTCGCATGAATAGATTCCCATTGTCATGAAAATCAAAAGAACCCAATTGAATAACATAGATATAACTCGAGAATTCATAGGAATTTGCTGGTTTTATTCTATCAATAGTCTTTAGAACCAAACAAAGATATTAACATATTCAATTATTTTACAGCATTATGTAAATAGTATTTTAAATCATTCCAGATATTTTCTATTTTTGTCGATATTGAAAAGTGTAGTGAAGAATATAATTAGAAATATTGTTGTTTTAATCATTTCAGTATATTCAGGTGCGGTTTCGGGTCAATGTATCATTAACTCCGATTTCTACGAATATTCAACCAACGGAATGTCTTCGACCATTCAGTGGAATCCCATCGACAGTTACAACGTGGTTTGTTCTTCATCTGATTGGCAGCCATCGTTTTTTGTTAACAATGACTCATTACTCAATGTAAAAATCACCGGTAACTTATTCATTCCATCTTCCACCAACGATGATGATTTTGTGGGGTTTGTTTTTGGATATAAATCGCCCACCATTGGCACAGGATCTAACGATAACCATTTTTATCTCTTCGACTGGAAAAAGGTTGCCCAACATGCTCCAACGGAGTTTGGGGGTTTTATGGCCTACGAAGGCTTCAATCTTTCCTATGCCAATGGGATAATTCCCAGCGACCCAGTGAATACTTACCGGCATTTTTGGGGACATGAAAGCAGCGACAATTTTGTTGTTCTCGATAGTTATTATGGCAATAACCTGGGTTGGGAATACAATAGAACTTATGATTTTACTCTCATCTATACCTTCAACAAAATCCAATTCAGCATTGACGATGAATTGATTTTTGATGTTTCAGGCTGCTTCCCATCTGGTTTGTTCGGCTTATACTCCCTGAACCAAAATGGAGCAAGGTTTTCCAATATCGAAGTGCAGCAATGCTATGGCTTCGAAATTGGACAGGATAACGAAACCATTTGCGAAGAGCGACCCGTTTCTTTTGGTTTTTTAGACAGCACTTGTTTGCAAATGCCATCGAGCCTGTTGGATTTTGAGTGGAGCTTTGGCGATGGAAGCCAGAATTCTACAGAGCTTTTTCCTGAGCATATTTTTCTCGATGCCGGAACCTATCAGATCGATTTGTTTGTAACCAATTCCGAAGGTTGTATTGATACCATTTCTAAAGTGATTGAAGTAAATCCTAAACCTATAATCAAACAACAACCTGTTGACGTTCAGTGTTATGTGGGTGACCATGCCCTTTTCGAAATCGAAGCAGATTATGCTAAGGAATATCAGTGGTATTTTCAATCACGCGAAATGAACTACTGGAGCCGGCTTTATAATAACGGAACCTTTTCCGGAGTTCAAACATCTGTCCTTCAGGTTTATAATATACGCCCCAATTTCGATGAAATGAAGTTTCGTTGCGTAGTAAATGGGGAGTGTAACAATTTGGTCACCTCGGCCTATGGACAGATTCTTATAACCGATATCCCCGTGAGAGCTACCCTGGCTGTCATTGATAAGGAATTGTGTACCAGCGACTCCACCACACTCGTTATTAATCTTAAGGAGCCTTTTCTAATAAAGTCGGCTAATTTGCGTATTTTATACGACACCAATACTTTCGAAATAACCAATTTTTCCACTTATTTTCAAAATATTGAATTTGATGTGGACATCGTTTCCGATTATATTAATGTTGCCTTAAATGTCTTAAATCCGGTAAATATTGATGAAGCCATTATTACCTCTATTAAAATGAAATCGGTGGGCGCAAATTCGTGTTCACACCAGTTTGTCTGGGATACTTTGAATACCTATTTTATAGAGGAAACCGGCGATACTATCCTGCAAATTTTAAATCCCGATTTTATACAAGTCAACGAGCCTTATAAACCCGATATTGCCGATTCCACTGTGGTCTGTATTGGCGAGTCAGTTGGAATTGAAGACTCGTTTCTGGAATCGATACTTTGGAGCAATGGCTCCACAGGCTCATCGACGCTATATCTGGAAGAAGGAAATTATTGGGTGTCCGTAATCGATACCAACACCTGTGCATCCTCCAAATCATTTTATTTTAAACCCGAAGTGTTGCCGGTGGCTGCCGAAAGTATAGTTGTTGACCGCGATTTTTATTGCGCTTTCCACGATACTATTCAGTTCCGGATTGTGGGTGGTTCGGGCTCTCAGCTTCATTGGAGTTATTTCGATAAAGTATTGCTCGACACCCTTCCAAATCAGGTGTTTCAAATGGCCAATCCCGGAAATAGCTTTACCATCATAACCTATTGGAGCAATCTTTGCGGAACTTCTGACACCATTATCAAGGATGTTCAGGTTTTTAGGGAATCTTTTCCTAAAATCAAAGTGGAAGCTTTGGCCGATGAGATATACAAAGGCGATTTGGTCGATTTCGTTATTACTCCATCCGATCAGGGTGAGAATCCCCATTATGTTTGGATTTTGGAAGATGAACTCTTGAAAATGGGAGCCGATACAGCAATGAGTACCATGATTAGTAAAGATAATCAGCAACTTAAGGTGATTCTTTATTCCGATGCCCGTTGCGTGAGCGGAAGCACCAGTGCCATGGATAGCTTGCTCATTAAACTTATGCCGACTCACGATTATTATATTCCCACCCTTGTAACCCCCAACAACGATGGAAATAACGATTCGTTTAAAGTTGAACTGGGTGATAATGAAGTGGTTAATTTTCAATTATTCATTTTCGATATCACTGGTCGCGAGGTCTTTAAGAGTAATAATTATCTGGATGAGTGGAATGGGGATAATTTACCAAATCAGCAAGGTATAAAAATGTTTACCTATTATTTGGTCTATAAGCTCGAAAATCAATCTGAAAAAACAGTTTCAGGAAAATTTATCATGAACAAATAAATCTATATTTTGAACCCATTTGTACATATAAAATTCCTATAAATATTTCTAAAACACACACTATGAACCTATTATCGAGAATTAGCATTTATTCGTTTCTGTTACTATGTTTTGTTTCAATTTCATTCAATACTAATGCCCAGGAGGCCGATACCCTAAAGAACGAAGTGGACTCAAAAGGCTTGAAGCAGGGCGAATGGGTTGTGAAGGATGGCAGAAATACCGTCATCGGAACCTATGTGGATGATTTAAAACATGGTCAGTGGGTGGTATTTAACGAGAACGATTATTTGTCGCTCGTTGAAAACTATGAGCATGGCCTTTTAAACGGATTTGTTTTAAAAATGGATAACCGCGGATACGTTAATAAATCGGTGGAGTGGAAAATGGGAAAGAAAAACGGCAAGGAGCTGGAGTATACCTACGGAGGCCGGGTGATTGGTCTAAAAACCTGGAAAAATGATGAGCTCGAAGGGCTCACAACCATTTATTATGACAATAGCAAACTTCAGGAAAAAGGAAGCTACTCTGCCAATAAGCGCCACAATCTAACCACCTGGTACGATTACGACGGAAACAAAATTGCTGAGTACATGTATTCCAACGGACAACTCAATGGCAACCAAAAGACTTTTTATCCCACAGGAGAGCTTAAAACCAAGGAATTATATATTTATGATGTGATGCGTGGTGAGCATATTGAATACCATAAAAATGGTGCCATTAAATATACTGGGTTCATAATCAATGGTAAAAAGGATGGTGTTTGGCTCGAATTTGATGAAAATGGAGTAGAAAAGTCCAGACTGAAATATAAGGATGGCATTTTAGTGAAATAATTAAAAATTTAATCTCGCAATGGTTTTATGCCATGAGATTTATCTAATTTTATCGAAAAAAATATGAGTTGGATATTTTTACTTCTGTTAATTCTTGGTGGATTGATTCTGCTGATTCTCGAATTGCTTGTTGTTCCAGGAACAACAGTAGTTGGAGTTATCGGTTTTATCCTTATTGCCACTGGTATTTGGCAGGCTTATGTTGCTTATGGCATCACTGTGGGAACCATAGTTCTGGTGGCAGTAGTCATTTTATCGGTGTTGGCGCTTATCTATAGCCTTCGGTCTAAAACCTGGGAAAAGGTTAAACTCAACAGCAGCATCGATTCCAGAGTAAACACCCATTCGCAAAAGCTAAGCGTGGGCGACCGGGGAACTACCATTTCCCGTCTCAATCCCATGGGCAAAGCACTGTTCAATGGCGAATATTACGAAGTTTCGAGCTTTGTAGAATTCATCCCCAACAATACTCCCGTTGAAATAGTAGAAATTGATGGGGCAAAGGTTTATGTAAAACAGTGTTAATTAATTATAAATCAATAATTTAAAAACAATACTATGGAAGCAAATATTGGTGTTTTAATTGCTATGATTATCGGGGGGTTTATACTTCTCTGGATTCTATTTTATTATGTCCCCGTTGGATTGTGGTTCTCGGCTCTGGTTTCGGATGTGAGAATTTCGCTCATTCAGCTCATACTCATGCGTTGGCGTAAGGTACCACCGCAAGTGATAGTGCAGGCTATGATTGCATCAAAAAAAGCTGGTATTGAGCTCAAACGCGACGATTTGGAAGCGCATTATCTGGCAGGAGGTCAGGTGAAGCGAGTTGTAGACGCGTTGATTTCGGCAGATAAAGCCAATATGGGTCTCGATTTTAAAACCGCAACTGCCATTGACCTGGCTGGCCGCGATGTTTTTGAAGCCGTTCAAATGTCGGTAAATCCAAAGGTAATCGATACCCCACCAGTTACCGCTGTTGCCAAAGATGGTATTCAGCTCATTGCCAAAGCCCGTGTTACCGTTCGTGCCAGCATTCGCCAATTGGTTGGAGGAGCCGGTGAAGAAACCGTTCTGGCTCGTGTAGGCGAAGGTGTGGTTTCATCTATTGGTTCCGCTGTTTCGCATAAGGAAGTGCTCGAAAATCCTGATTCAATCTCCAAGGTAGTATTGGCCAAAGGATTAGATGCTGGAACAGCATTTGAAATTCTTTCCATCGACATTGCAGATATCGATATTGGTAAAAATATTGGAGCCGTATTACAAATGGATCAGGCCAATGCCGATAAAAATATTGCACAAGCCAATGCTGAAAAACGCAGAGCCATGGCTGTTGCTTTAGAACAGGAAATGAAAGCCAAGGCTCAGGAAGCCCGCGCTAAAGTTATTGAAGCGGAAGCTGAAATTCCAAAAGCTATTGCTGAGGCTTTTAGAAATGGAAATCTGGGGATTATGGATTATTATAAATTCCAGAATATTCAGGCCGATACAGCCATGAGAGAAAGCATAGCCAATCCGGTTGTAAGTAAGCCGAAAAAAGAAGACCCCGGGAAATAAACATTAGCGGTAATTCACCAAAAGCGTTTAGGTCTCCGGAGATTTAAACGCTTTTTTTATATCAAAAGCCATGAAATGCAATAATTTTGGCTGCTCTTTTAGGATTATCAATCAAATGATACTATGAAAAACTATAAAAACTTTATTGAGTACATTCAAAAGGTGGCTGATGAAATTGGTCTTAATCAGTATATTGCTGCCATTGATGAGTTTAGTAACCACGATACATCAGTTCAGATTTATCTGGGAATTCACAACGAAGATTTGCTCGAAGGAATAAAAACGATTCTAAAAGCCAACCTAAATGCTCAGGCTACTGTTTTTACTGCAGCAACTTTAACCTATACCCACCATTTCAATGAGTTGCCGGCCAATTTAACCAAAACCTACTCCGAAGAAATTCAGCGGATACTAGAAGGAATCCGGAAAGTACGCAACGTTCAACATGCCAAAGCATTGGAACAAGCCGATATGCAACGCAAGCTCATTCTAAGTCTTTCCCGCGATACGCGTTCTATCCTCATTCTTTTGGCCGAAAGTCATTTTCTACTTCGAAATTATGAGCAAATACTGAACTTTGAGCAACGTCAGGAAATATTAACCGGTTCCATTACTGTTTATATCCCCATTGCTCACCGGCTTGGCTTTTACAAGATGAAATCGGAGATGGAAGACCTGGTTCTTAGCATTCAAAACCCCGAAATATACGATAGTATAAAATCGAAACTCGCTGATAGTGAGAAGGAAAGGAACAAAATCATCAATAAATTCATCGCCCCACTCATTATGGAGATGAATGCCCAGCAATTACCCTACAAAATAAAAAGCAGGCTCAAATCTGTCAATTCCATCTACCAAAAAATGCTCAATCAGGGGGTGCCTTTTGAAAAAGTCTACGATTTATGGGCCATTCGAATTATCCTGGATGCAGAACCCGAGCGGGAAAAAGAAGTCATTTGGCATACCTATTCTATCGTTACCAATATTTATGAGCAAAGCCTGAGCCGGCTGCGCGATTGGATTACAATCCCCAAAAGTTCTGGTTACGAGAGCCTGCATGTCACTGTAAAAGACGAAGATGGCCGTTGGACCGAAGTTCAAATCAGATCCACCAGAATGGACGAAGAAGCTGAAAACGGGATGGCGGCGCATTGGCGATACAAAGGCGGAAAACAAGCCCAGGGTATCGACTTTTGGCTCAGCGAAATTCGCCGCGCCATCAACGATGAAACCAATCCCAACGAACAATCTCAGCTTCAGCCGGAGAAATTTTCGAACGAAGTATTTGTTTTTACTCCAGGTGGCGAACTAAAAAAACTTAGCTATGGCGCAACTGTGCTCGATTTTGCCTATTCCATTCACAGCGAAGTGGGTAATAAATGCACCAATGCCAAGGTCAATGGAAAGATAGTTCCCATAAAGCATGTGCTCAAAAATGGCGACCAGGTGGAAATCATTACCTCGAAAAACCAGAAACCAAGCATCGACTGGCTAAAATGGGTGGTTTCTACCAGAACTAAGAACAAGATTCGAAAAGCACTCGACGAGCAAAAGAACCTGGAAGTAAAAAGGGGTAAAGAAATTCTGGAGCGAAGATTTAAAAACTGGAAAATCGACCTGAATCAGGAAACTGTTGACAAGCTCATAAATCTTCTTAAACTCAAGGAACACAATGATTTATATATCAATGTTTCATTAGAGAAAATCGATCCGCTCATCCTTAAAAAGCTCTTAACAGGCGAAGAGGAAACCCCGGTAGAACGCGATTTGGAATCGCAGGTTCACAACATAGAAGAAGAAGAGATTGAATCGAAGCATAAGGATATTCTTATCATCGATAAAATTGACAATATCAACTACAAATTAGCCAAATGCTGCAACCCGATTCAGGGGGATAAAATTTTTGGTTTTGTTACTGTAACCAGCGGAATTTCAATTCACCGGCATAGCTGCCCGAATGCGGTGGAAATGAAAAAGCGCTATGGTTATCGCATGATAGAAGCCCGCTGGAAATCGGGGGGTAAAAAAGTAAATTTCAAAACCGGCATCAGCCTTTTGGGAACCGACGAGCTGGGATTGGCCAATAAAATTACTCAGGTGATTTCGAACGAGATGCGTGTGAATATTCTATCCATCAATTTCATCTCGAAGAATGGTCTTTTCGAAGGCAAAGTCGGATTGCTGATTCACGACAGCGACCACCTCGATGCTTTAATCGAAAAGCTCAAAGGCATAGGCGGAATTAGTCAGGTTTTTCGCCACGACCATTGATTTTTATGGTGGCAATTGGTTTTTTTTAATACTTTTGCCGCGCATTTGGGATATTAACTCAGTTGGTTTAGAGTGTTACCTTGACAGGGTAGAAGTCACTGGTTCGAGTCCAGTATATCCCACAAAAAAAAAGCCCTTTTTACGGGGCTTTTTTTATTACTCGCATTTCTGGGCTAAATCTCCCGTTCTTCTTCGATAAAGCTAATCCCCAAAGTTTCCAATTCGCTTAGAATCGGCTCATAGATGCAGCTGTCGATGGGAAGTTTTACCCCACGGGCTTTAATTTGGCCGGTTAAAATCATTTTAGTTGCAATGGCCACAGGATATCCAACTGTTTTCGACATGGCAGTATGAGTTTGGTCGGACCCTTCAACAACCATGCTGCTTAAAATCTCCTGGGTTTTACCTTCCATTTTGGCAACAAATCGGTGCTGCATCACAATCATATCTTTATCGTCTTCGGCCAAAACCCATTTTTTAAGCAGAATGTGCTGCAAAATCTGAGCGGGTGTAGCTCTTGCCAAACTAATGGGCGTATTTTCGAAAACCCCCAGCCAACGCAGTCTGTACATGATTTCGCTATCTTCGGCAATGCCAAGATATTTGGCCAATTTATCCTCCACCGAAATATTGGTTTCGTATTTTAGAAAGGAATTGATAAACTGGCGGTTGGTCATATTTTCGCTGTCTTCGATAATAAAAGTGTCGTCGGTGCAGCCCAATTGAACAAACACATTCCAGGCTCTCGAAAAACCAGGACGACGAATGGTGCCACGATACATACTAGGAATATTGGCTAAGCCATATATCTCTCTGTATTTCAGGCTATCGCGGTTTGGGTACATTTCAAATTCGCCGTAATTGAGAATATTGGTTCTGAGCAATCGTTGAAACAATTTGTGATAGGGAATGTATTTGTAAAGCCCGTTTTTAATATACATGCTGGTGCCCTGACCCGCTAAAACCACATTGCGCGGATTCCAGGTAAATTTATAGTTCCACGGGTTGTTATCGTATTTCGGCGCAACAAGTCCTCCGGTAGCCGAGTAGAATTCTATTATTTCGGCTCCCTGACTCTTAAGCCTGTCGATTACTTTCATGGCCGACATGTGGTCGATTCCGGGATCAACACCCATTTCGTTGAGAATGATATTGTTTTTTTCGAGAGCCTGTTCCTGCAAACCCTGAATTTCCTTTGAAACATAACTGGCGGTTACCATGTTTTTTCCATACTCTACACAAGCTTTGGCAACGCTAAAATGCATGCTGGCTGGCAACATGCTCACCACAATATCTGCCTGAGCTACTTCGGCATTGCATTGCTCCAAATTCGATACATCGAATAAGAAGGCTTCGCCATGGGGATGGTTATTAATTTTTCGCTGGGCAGTTTCGAGCGACAAATCGCCAATTCTGATTTTCCATTGATATTCTTCTGAGCGGTCAAGCAAATACTTTATTAAAGATGATGCTGACAAACCAGCGCCTAATATTAAAATCTTTTGCATTGTTATGTTTGTTTAATCCTGGTTAAGTTGTTTATACTATTTTTAAATATCTGTGAATGAATATTTTACTTAATAAAATCTTCCATATATTTATAATCGGGGGTAAATTCTCCCCGATGTAAAATCAATGCTCTTTTAATGGGAGCAGGTAATTCCAGACTTTCGAAACTGTTACGAAAGTCGCATTGTGCAATGGGTGCCACAAACTCGTACAACGCATTGGCAAAGGCAATGGATGAATCGCGAGGTAATTCACTGGGAAGAATATCAACTGCCATAACCAGAATTCCATCGCCTTTAAAGCCCATGGTGGGTACGCCAGTTCTTGGGTTGTAAACGAAAACCGGGTCTTCGATATCGGTTCCTTTATGCGTAATTTCCACGCTTCCATTGGGATCGCAGGTAACATCGCCAATAACTTTAACCTTAATTTCGCCCTGATTGCTCAGCATTTCTAAATAGTTTCTGGTTACAATTTTCGGATATCTGGTATCCCAATACATGCAATTCATTAAGATAGTGAGATAGGGGAAATAACGGTCGAACTGGTTTTCGTAAGCATCAGGATGTTGGTAATAATGTTGCAAATCGAAGGGTTCATTTGATTCCTTATGTCTGGAAATATGCGATTCTTTGAAAGTTACCTTGTAGATAACATTTGAATATAAATCGCCCTGGCCGCAAAGATTTTCCAACTCATCCGGATAAACTTCCTTAACCGGCAGTAAATCAATAATTTCCTGGGCTCCTTTGGCAACATTTCCATAGCCTGTTACACCGATAATAAAGGGATTTAATGTTTTGGGAAACCCCTGATCCTGAATTATATGGCCAACTTCTTTTACAGCGGCTTTTGCTTCGTCGAGCGAATAGTAATGATGAGCCTGTTTTAGACGAGTAAAAGGGGTTTCGTGACCCAACTCTCTCATTCTCATCCCAAAGCTCCATAAACTATTTATCATTCCGGCCAATCCTGCAAATCGACCAAAGAAAATAAGTCTTCTGTTCTGGTCATCGGCAATTTTTTCATAATCGATCAAATTCGCTTTTTTCTCCATCATCTTCCTGAGCATCGGCATATTATAAGGTTGTCCTTTTATGGTATGCGAGAAAAAGACGTAGGTTTTGTGTGGTTCGAAAAAGTGGTTGGGCATTTCTTTCAGACCAAAAATAACCGGAGCCAAACTTAAATCAGTGGTTATTTCTGCGCCTGCCTCAGCGTATTCACCATTTTTAAAAACCCGTTTATCGGATGATTCAACCAAAACTTTAAACCCTTTGTCTATGAGATTCTTAACATGTGATGGAGTGATGGCTGTGCGTCGTTCCATCAGGTATTTATCTTCATGACGAATGGCTATGGTATGGTTTTTCATATGATGATATTTTTGAGTTAAAGATCAAAGTTTTGGCTTGGCAAACTTATTAATTTTTTTGGCGAAGAACCCTTCAAACTTAAAAATCAGTATATCTTGCACAGCGTGGTTTTGGGTCTTTACAATTTTCGTTATTTTGCCGCCGATTAATATCAAATTACAGATTTTATGGGGGGTTTTCGAGATATTGGTGATTGCTGTGAGCCTGAGCATGGACAGTTTTGCGGTGAATGTGGTTAACGGCATGATTCTGCCGCATCTATGATTTGCCAAAGCCGTTGCAATGGCTTTAATCTTTGGTTTCTTCCAGGGAGTATTGCCATTATTAGGTTATGGAATTGGTTCTTTGGTACAGGATTGTATTCAGGATTTCGACCATTGGATAGCTTTTGCGTTGCCGGCCATTATTGGGGGAAAAATGATGGTTGAAAGGTTGCGAAATACAGAAACAGAGACAGATGAGCCCGGGAGTTTAACCCTTAGCCTCCCCAAATTAGTCACACAGGCATTGGCCACAAGCATTGATGCATTGGTTATTGGTATTGGTTTTGCATTTCTCGAAATGAATATATTTTTAAGTGCTGGTATCATTGGTATTGTCACATTTTTCTTCGCCATGCTCGGGCTTAGGCTCGGAAAAGCCATTGGTGCCAAGGTTAGAAAAGGGGTAGAGGTTCTCGGTGGTTTGGTGCTGATTTTGATTGGATTAAAAATCATTTTAGAGCATGCTATTGCCTAATTGTGTGAGATTCCGGCTTTTTAGTTATTGGGGGAT
>DYSN01000320.1 GCA_020718205.1 Draconibacterium orientale | reverse complement strand
ACTACTCGGCGGACAAGGTGGTCTTCCAGCCCAAACAGATGACCCCGGACAAACTGCAAGAACTTCTCGACTACGCCTGGAACACCTTCTATCACGACGAATCACAGAAGATCAAGATGGTGAAACTGTTCCAGCAGGTGGTGAAAAAAGAGATGGCGGATGATACCTTCCAGCCGAGGGATAGAAGCTTAGTCGGGCAGTCTTTTGGCCGGAATACGAGCAGATAAGATCCATCCGATTATGAAACAAGTGGACAGAAAATGAAACGCGTCGCTATTCTGTATATTCAACCAATATGTTTGTATGCACTTAGAGATAGAATTTGATGAATAAAAAAAACGAATTCCCCGGCGGATCTAAGAGTCGAGTCAATAAAGCTGGCGCTAATATTCGGTCAGGGAATTTCACTGTCGAGGACATGAAAGCCATTGAAGAATGGAGAGCTGCACACAAGGCCGTACTTAATACATTCCAGGCCAGTTTGCGGAATAGGACTCGTGGAACCTCAATAATAGTGGCACAGCGGCACAAACGGAGAAATACCATTTTTGACAAATTACGGCGTTTGCCAAAAATGGACTTATCAAGAATGGACGATGTTGCTGGTTGTAGGCTCATATTTAAATCCATAGAAGAGTTGCACCTGTTTAGAAAAAAATTTCATAAAGCGACATTTAAACATCGAAGACGCAATGAGATAGATAAATACGATTATATAAAAACACCAAAAAACACTGGATACCGTGGAATTCATGATGTTTATTCATACGACGTAAATTCAACCGAAGGAAAAAAATACAAAGGTCTACAAGTAGAAATACAATATAGGACTCTGATCCAACATGCATGGGCAACTGCAGTCGAAGTTATAGGGTTCGTAACGGAAAGTCAGCCAAAATTCCAAGCAGGTGACCATCGTTATGAATATGGAATGGCTTTAGCAAGTGAAATAATTGCGCGCGTTCATGAAAACAGCCTTGGTGCCTTTCCAGATAAATCTTCCGTTGATTTGGTTTCTGAATTTAAGGCTATTGATAGCGAAGTTCATTTAATTCGTACATTGAGTGGCATTAATGTTGTTGAGTCAGTAGCCACTCGAAATAGAAATACCATTTTAATATTTAGCCCAGATGGCGAATTGGAAGTTCGAACATTTCGGGATGAAACTGAAGCACTAAAAGAACTTTTCAAGTTAGAAAAAGAGCAGCCAACGAAAGATATCGTCTTGGTAAAAGCGGATACAAATGAAGATATAAGAATGGCTTTTAAAAATTATTTCTCAGACGCAAAAGATTTTGTTCGTCTTGTTACAGAAGGAATTGAAGTATTAAATAACGACCAGACGCAGAGCTAAAAGAAAACGGCCGACCATGCCCAACAAAAGACAACACAGCCAAGAGGATTAAGCCCATGCCAACAATATCAATGTTTTATGGAATCCTTATCTTGATGTACTTTTATGA
>DYSN01000319.1 GCA_020718205.1 Draconibacterium orientale | reverse complement strand
GCGGGATTTGGCATGTTGGGTTATATTCCATGAAAAATCATCCTCAGAAAAAAATGTCCCCATAACTGAGCCTCCTTTTGGTTGTTTCCCCTGTTATACCCGACGCACTCCCCCATATAGTGTCCTACTAAAAATCTTTTCTTGATATTTCTCTTCAATCAGCACTACTATTGTTTTTTTAATATGAAACATATGGGAGCAACCTTTCTGTAGGTTAAAAAAACCATTCCCTGTTGGAGTGGCGGCTAAACGACAAGGAAATGTATGGGCGATCAGATTTTTCTGGAAAGATTTCTGTGGTTTGATGATCAGATTCACAGAAATCGTTATCCTAATACGACAAGTCTATCAGAAGAATTCGAAATCAGTCCAAAAACTGCTCAACGAAGCATTGATTACTTTCGTGACAGACTTCTGGCTCCGCTTGAATATAATTACCTCAACAAAGGATATGTTTATTCCGATCCGACTTTTCAACTCCCTGGCACCCATATTTCCGAAAAAGAGCTTCTGGCGCTGCTCATCTCACAAAAACTAATATCAGAAGCATCCGCAGGCACACTGGGCGAGGAATTGACGCACATCTCAAAGAGACTCAATTTACTGCTCACAGATAAACTTTCCGGATATGCCAACCCCAAGGATGTTTTTTCCTTCCGCTGGAAGACCATCACCCCGACAGATCCACAGCATTTCATGATTATCACCTCTGCATTATTGCAAAGGAAGCTTCTAACTTTCTGCTATCAAACGCCAACACTTAATAGCCATGAAATCAGAACGGTGGAACCACACCACATGGTTAATTATATGGGGAATTGGCATCTGATCGCATTCTGCCACTTGCGCAATGCATGGCGTTACTTCTTGCTTGGACGTATGACTGAATGTCAGAAATTGACTGAAACCTTTTTACCCCGTCATCACGATCAATGGCAACCGGGCCTTCTTGACACTTTTGGGATTTTTCAGGGCCAAGAAAAATTTGATGTAAAGCTGCGTTTTACTTCAACACGATCCTTGATGATAAAAAATGAGATATGGCATGAGAATCAGACCGCCTCTGTTGATGATGAAGGTTTCTACTATTTAACGATTCCCGCATCCCACGAAGCAGAAATTATGATGGAAATATTAAAGCATGGTTCACACGTTGAAGTTCTTGAACCAGAATGGCTTAGAGAAAAAATTGCCAGAGAAATCAGGGATGCACAAAGGATTTACGATAAACAATAAGGTCGCTTTTCAAGTGCGGTCTTTTCGAAATCAGCATTGCAAGGACTAAATATGGATGACGAAAACAGTGATAATATTTTTGACGATGATCCCGCTTTGGATTTTATTCTTTACGAAGAGCTTGAAAAACAGAATCAAGAACAGAAGAGTGGTAAAGGAGGTTGTCTTGGTGCTATTGTGCTGATGCTGTTGCCGATGTCGTGTGCGCTATTTTTCTGGAAATAAGGG
>DYSN01000318.1 GCA_020718205.1 Draconibacterium orientale | reverse complement strand
CGCCAAGGCAAACTGACCCCCCTGCCCGACGAGATCAGCCGCAAGCTCCAAGCCTATCTCATTCCTACCGCCCAGGCCTCCTGATGCGGGGTCAGCAATTTAAAAAAAACCTTGCCTATCAGATCAGTGCGCCGGGAGCTCAAAATCCAAAGGGCTTTTCGCCTCTTTCAGAGTGACGCTCTTGACTGTATGCATATGAATTTGATAAGGTTCTTCATTCTGGGAAAATCTGCATCAAAAACCAGATGGCCCGATTGGCCACTCACCAGCACAACCACTTTCATCAATGAGCTGTATTACGAAAGAAACATTAAGCTATCAAAACATTTGGAATTATGGTTCAGTAAGCAGTCAGACCATGTTTTTAAACCTCTCGGCGGGTCTTCTTCTTTCAAAGCGCTTTTCGCAGTAAATGCCGCAAAAGGTGTGCCGTAACTTCAACAATATCGTCAAAAATTCCCACGGTGCGACAGGATTCGGAGCAGGACTGCGCCTTTTTTCAGGTGGATAAATGAGATTAAATGGAAAAGTTATTAAGTGGCAAAACGATAAAGGGTTCGGGTTCATTGAACCAATCAATGGGATGCCAGATTTATTCTTTCACGAGAATCTTTTGCTCAACCAATCCAGAAGACCAGTTGTCGGGGACGAAGTCTCTTTTGAAATATCTACAAACCTGGAAGGGAAACAAAGGGCAGAGAGAATTTTGTTTCGAGGAGAACGGGATCCGAGGAAAACTGATAAAGTTTTTGATGTTTTTTACTCGGGTTTGTCCTGCGCATTTTTAATTTGTATTGGCGTTATAGTTTTTTTAAAAAATTTGCATCCTATTATATTGATTCTGTATTTGTTGTTAAGCCTCATTACATTTTTACTTTATTGGCAGGATAAGATTAAAGCAAAAAATAACGAGTGGAGAACGCCGGAAAATAAACTCCATTTTTTCAGTTTAATTGGAGGGTGGCCAGGAGCTCTCATTGCGCAAAGATGGCTCCATCACAAATCAAGAAAGCAACCCTTTCGCGTAGTATTTTATCTCACTGTTATTCTAAACATTTCTGCCATTTCGTTTTACTGTTATTTGGGATCGAATTTTATAAACTACGATTTGTTTCTTCATAAATTCAATCTGATTACCCATGAATTCTTAAAAAATGCTCAAAACAAGACTAACCAAAAACAAAAAGTACCTATTTATAGTTGGACAAATAACGAAGGGAAAACAGTTTATTCAAATGTAGGTTTTCCGTCAGATGAAACATACCGTGACGGGAAAATTGAGTGGAGATGATGAAAATTATAAAAACAATCGGGACCGAGAAGAGAGAGGGTAGTAAGAAGAGAGAAGGGTCGAGAGAAGGGTCAGGCTTGACAAATGGGTATTTTTCCGACACTCTCAAACGCTGAGTCAAAAATAGGGTCAGGCTTGACAAATGGGTATTTCGCCGACACTCTCAAATGCTGAA
>DYSN01000317.1 GCA_020718205.1 Draconibacterium orientale | reverse complement strand
GTCCAGTATACGCGGAAAACCTTTATAGGCGATTTATTCGGTTACGGGATTTTAGACTCTTCCGTATGTCGAGCGGTTCGATCTGGAACATGGGATTTTCCCTGTGGCACTGCTCCAGTTTATAGTTCGGGATCTTTGGGCTTAGATGATGGATATGGTGGAAGCCGATATTGCCTGTAAACCATTGCAATACCCCGGGAAGTTTGTAAAATGAACTGCCGTCCATGCCTGCGTTGAAGAACTGCCAGTCCTTGTGGCGTTCCCAGTAGGTTGGGTAAAAGTTATGCTGGACATAGAATAACCGTACATGTATAGCGTTCTACCCGCTTACTGATTTTTGAAAAAAGTAAGTCAATTAATTGATCCATTCGAGTTTAGAGCCGAGCAAGCATGCGAACAAGCGCTTTTGTGAAATTCGAGTTCGTGAAATACCAGCGAAAACATTTGCCTGTAATTCATATTTATCGTGCGGAGCCGTTCCTGCGACATATTCAACAGTTTGTGTCCAGACAAACTCTGCTGGATTCAATTCGGGAGCGGCCACTGGAAATTCAAAAACGATGAGGCGCTTTTGTGATTGAATAAAATTCTGTACTGCTTTTCGTTTATGAATAGGATGACGATCCCAGACCAGCACAATGTAACCACGAACCAACTGAAGGATTTGTTTCAAAAAAGCAATTACTTCTTCACCCGTTATGCTGTGCCAATAAGATTTTATGCTTAAGCGAATTTTCTTTCCTTTTGGCGAAACAAGCAGAACGCCCAAAATGTTGAGACGGTCATGGTGATCAATGCTGGTACGGATAACAGGCGTTTGCCCTCGCCGTGACCATGTGCGTTTGAGTGGCGAAACCATAGTGAAGCCCGCTTCATCTTCAAGGCCCAGTGTGGCGTTCAAGTCACGAGTCTTTTTTTATCTCTGGTAATACTTCTTTCTTCCACGCAATAATCGCCTCATCATTCCTCTGGAAAGCGCGACGTTGTGGACGCTGGCTGCTCCAGCCCATTCTGTCCATAACGTACCAGACTGCACTTGGATGATAACGAACCTTGAACAATTGCCAGATAGTTTGCGCAATTCTATCGAGTGTCCAATAATCACCTGCATATCCAAAGGCAAAGGCTCCTTTATCTAATGCTTTTTCAAGTCTTTTGACTTGTTTCTCGGTTATTTTTCTTGGTCGTCCAAGTGAGCGAGTTGCTTTTTTTCGATTCGGCTTTTTGCTTTCTTGACGCCACCGATATACACAGCGAGGTGTGACGTTGAGTATTTCCGCAACTTCTTTTGGCTTTTTTCCCTTTTCAAGCAGGGCTAGCCCGCGATTGCGTACGATTGCCAGTTGTTCGCTTGTTCCTTTTCGTCTCATGCCGCTATTATGGCATATTTTGTGACTTTCTTATTTCAAAAATCAGTAGGATAGGCACGTGGCTCAAAACAGCAAATATAGGCACAAGCCAGGATTGCTTT
>DYSN01000316.1 GCA_020718205.1 Draconibacterium orientale | reverse complement strand
GCGCCATAGGCTGCACTCAGGGCTATCATGAGCCCGATGCCGGTTCCTACGGGGGCACCACCACCTGGAATCTGATCTCCTCCTTGTCCGTGATTGCCGGGCATGGCTGGAGGATCGGCAAAAAGGCCTGTGGATGCCAAACTCAATCCTACTATCATCATGGCTTTAAATACTTGCTTTTTCATATCTTTCTCCTCTCCTATTTTATAATCACTTTGGTTGTTTCTACTGTATTACCACTGTTTAACTGCACTAAATAAACCCCAGTGGCCAAATTCAATGGGATAGATTGCTCGCCTTGAACCTGAATATTTTCCAACATCACCTGCTGACCCTGAACATTAAAAACAGACAATTCCGCAGGCCCATTTAAACCAGAAATATGCAATTGATTCCCGCTGGCATAAACTGTCCAGGCTGTTTTTAAGGACTCATTGATTCCGGTAACCCCAAAATGCAGTTTGAAACGGTTTTGGTTGTCGCCTTCGGTGGCTGTGAAGTGGTATTGGGTTCCTTCTTCAATGTCAACCCAGGTATTTGTATTTCTATCTTCCAATTTTACAGAATTATACAAGGAATTAATGAATTCTAAATTGGCAAATGCAAAAGAATATTGCCCATTATCCGCAGTCCTGACTCCAATACTCACCTCGTGTGCGGTTTGAGTTGCAGGAAGTGAGTTGATGGAATATTTTGTTTCGTTATCATAGGCGAAAATTTTAGGAACCGCGGAGAACCCAAACAATTTATGAGCATCCCATTCGCTATCAAACTCGTTGGTGGCTTCTGGATTAAATCTCACATAAAGATTAGTAGATTTTTCACCATTGCTGACACTAACTTTCATTAGATCTATATTCTCTGATTTATAAAAACCCTGAGAGCTTATTACCCGATCATCTTTGTCAATAGTTAGGGTCTGTCCAACTGCTGTTGTAAGCACCATAAACCCCTGCATGGCCGGAATAATTCCACCTGTCAGGTCACCACCACCATTGTAACTTATATAATCTCCAATGGATTCATCGTATACATGGACTTCACCGTTAACACTACCTGAACGGGAAATTAAATCCCACTCAATGGCCGAAGCAAATGGGTTTCCAAGTAAGTTCCAACCTTTATAAATTAATGGTCCGGAATAGCTTAAACTATTGACTACCTGAGCATTATTAGGGGTTCCGAAAAAAGTTTTTGTTTCTACATCTTCATAGGCAACCAAATAACCCTTTCCAACAATGAAATTATCTTCAAAAGCTGGATTAATTACAGGGCCATCTGAAGTTCGATTGATCCAATAACCAGTTGGTTCGTCCCAGGAATAAAAATCATCTGGGCCTCCAACATTATCAAAAGCACTTATGGCCTGCGATGCAACTGGACTACTTAAGAAATGCCAGCCATCTGCTGCTAAGGGTAATGTGTAATCTGTAAGATATCGTTGAACGGAAATGTTGCCTGTGGCGGTACCACTAATTATTAATGA
>DYSN01000315.1 GCA_020718205.1 Draconibacterium orientale | reverse complement strand
TGCCCTATGTGCCTATGTGGTTAAAATAAAAACTATGTGCCTATGTGGTTAAAATCAATAAAACTATGTGTCCTATGTGCCTATGTGGTTAAAAAAACAAAGTTTAAACAGTTAATAACACATGAGTTAATCCCCGCCCGTAAAACCAAAAAGTATATTGTCTATTTTTGTCGCGGGATTTAAAACAGTAAGAAATCTAAAATGTATTTTATTAAAGTATTGAAATTCAATATTATAAAGACATTGAAATATTGTAAATCCCACTCACAAATCAAAAACCAACCACTATGGACTTAACAAATTTCGATTATTTCGCCTATATTATTTTACCCCTTTTGATATTCATGGCCAGAGTTTTCGACCAGACACTGGGAATTGTAAGAATTATTTTTGCTACCAAAGGCTACACACTTCCGGCCTTCATTTTCGGGTTTTTCGAATCTTTTGTCTGGCTGATGGCCATAGGTCAAATTATGGCGCGAATAGACAATTTTCTCTATTATTTCGTCTTTGCCGCGGGTTTTGCCACCGGAAATGTAATGGGAATTTATGTGGAGAAAAAGCTCAGCATTGGCATTGTGGTGATTCGGGTTATTTTTCAGCGGGATTCAGAGAAGTCCATTAACAGACTCAGAGAGAAAGGTTTTCGTTTAACCGAAATCGACGGACAGGGCATGGAGCAGCCCGTTAAAATGATTTTCTCAACCCTCAAGCGAAATCAGATTAAGGAGTTTATCAATATCCTGACAATCAACAACCCCGCCGCTTTTTACACCGTGGAAGATGTAAAGATGGTTAAAGAAGGTTATCTCACCGATAAAAAACGGGGGCTCAATCCCTTTAACCGATAGTAAACAATCAGTTATCGAAATCAAAAGGCATTATTAAACCATGGAAAACAAAGCATTGAACAAGCGGCCTGCGGTTTTTCTCGACCGCGATGGCACCCTTATCAAAGACAATGGATATTTGAGCCGGACAAGTCAGGTGGCGTTTTATCGCGATACTTTCGATAGTTTGCGACAATTACAGGAGAAATACCTGTTGTTCATTGTCACCAATCAGGCGGGAATAGGAAAAGGCCTGATAACAGTGGAACAAGTAGAAAAGGTAAACACCTATATTTTAGATACTTTAAAGAGCGAAGGCATTGCAATACAAGCCATTTATTGTTGTCCCCATCAGGAGAGCGACCTTTGCGAATGCAGGAAACCCAAAACATTTTTCCTGCAAAAAGCCCATCGCGATTTTGCTGTCGACCTGAAGAATTCGTTCGTTATAGGCGATCATCTGAGCGATGTGGAGCTGGCATTAAATGTTGAAGCCACAGGAGTTTATGTGCTCACCGGCCATGGCCGACACCATTACGCAGATTTTCCCCTGCACACCAACCCCAGAATCCATGTGGTGAAAAATATAAAATATGCGGCCCGGACTATTCTTTTAAAGTAACAGGTTGAAATAGTTTTCTAATTCACCACAATCTTCCCCCGATAAACCACGCC
>DYSN01000037.1 GCA_020718205.1 Draconibacterium orientale | reverse complement strand
AAAATGGCTCAAAATGTCGTGTTTTTGGGTTTTAGGGGGAAATATGTGAAAATTCAGTAACATTTATTTAATGAGATTTCTCATCCACTCCGTTGCGTCGAAATGACCCGTAATCATTTGCAGCAACGAAAAAAGGGCGCACAAACACAACTAAAATTTAAAAGGAGTTTGTGCGCCCTTTTTTATAACCACCACATATACAGGTCATTTCTATGGAGTCGAACTTGCGAGGCGACTGAGAAATCCCTTTCAAATTGCTCTCCGGCTATTTTCAGTTTTCCCCAGCATCCGCAATGAAAATCCTGCGTTTGTTAATTTTTTATAAGCTTATTGTGAAATGAACATCAGCTCTTAAACAGGCGTAAATATGACTATATTTGCACACTTTTTTACTAATCATTAAATCATTAAAAATGTTACAAGTTCACACAGAAATACTACCATACAAAGTGGCCGATATGGGTTTGGCTGAATGGGGAAGAAAAGAAATTGAAATTGCCGAGCAGGAAATGCCGGGACTTATGGCTATTCGCGAAAAATTCAGCAAAACCAAGCCTTTGCAAGGGGTTAGGATTACCGGCTCGCTGCATATGACCATTCAAACTGCGGTTCTCATTGAAACTCTGGGGGCTCTTGGAGCTCAGGTTCGCTGGGCCAGCTGCAATATTTTCTCTACTCAGGATCATGCCGCTGCCGCCATTGCTGCCGCTGGTATTCCTGTTTTTGCCTGGAAAGGTGAAACCCTGGAAGAATATTGGTGGTGCACCAATCAGGCCCTAAGTTTCGCCGATGGAAAAGGTCCTCAACTGATTGTGGATGATGGTGGCGATGCTACCTTGCTCATTCACAAAGGTTTTGCCGCCGAAAAAGATGCTTCGGTTTTAAATGTTGAACCCGAAAGTATTGAAGAAGGTGAAATCCTGAAATTACTTAAAGGATTTTTGGCTGAAGACAATCAGAAATGGCACAGAACTGTAGCTGAGTGGAGAGGTGTTTCGGAAGAAACCACCACCGGCGTTCACCGCTTATATCATATGTTTGAAAAAGGGGAGCTTTTGGTTCCTGCCATCAATGTTAACGATTCTGTTACCAAATCGAAATTCGATAACCTGTATGGGTGCCGCGAATCGTTGGCCGATGGAATTAAACGCGCCACCGATGTTATGCTTGCCGGTAAGGTGGTGGTTGTGGCTGGTTATGGCGATGTGGGCAAAGGCTCAGCACACAGCATGAGAAGCTACGGTGCCAGAGTCATTGTTACCGAAATCGACCCCATTTGTGCACTTCAGGCCGCCATGGAAGGATTTGAAGTTACCACCATGGAAGATGCCGTGAAAGAAGGTAATGTTTTTGTAACCACCACAGGAAACAAAGACGTGATAACAGCTGCTCATATGAATCAGATGAAAGACCAGGCCATAGTTTGCAATATTGGCCATTTCGACAACGAAATTCAGGTTACTAAATTAGAGCAACTGCCAGGAATCAAAAAAATCAATATCAAACCACAGGTTGACGAGTATAAATTTGCCGATGGCCACTCCATTTTCCTGCTTGCCGAAGGCCGTTTGGTTAATCTGGGTTGTGCCACAGGGCATCCAAGCTTTGTAATGAGCAACTCGTTCACCAATCAAACGCTGGCTCAGATAGATTTGTGGGAAAAACGCGATTCTTACGAAGTGGGCGTTTACCGTTTACCCAAATACTTAGACGAAGAAGTAGCTCGTTTGCACCTCGAAAAAATTGGGGTAAAACTCAGCAAACTCTCTCCCGAACAAGCAGAATACATCGGAGTGAAAGTTGATGGTCCCTATAAACCAGAGCACTACAGATATTAATATTTCTACCGCGGGTTGCTTTTTGACCCGCCGATAAATCCAAACACCTGCCTCCCGGTCAGGTGTTTTTTTTGAGCTTTTTTTTAGACTTTTTAACCCGTGCTTCGGCCTTTGCTCTTTCTTAGTTCAATATCTTTGCCCGCTAAACTATTACACTTATCATGGACATTGGTCAGTTTTACAAGCAACGATTAAATCATTTTACGGCCTTAACCGAAAAGTATACTCAATTATCAACCCGCATCAGCATTTTGCGCATTGTGTGGTTTCTGGTTTGGGCGCTGACCATCTATTTCTCCACTTTTTTCGGCGTTCCGACTTTGATTTTTGTGATATTTCTGGGCTTATCGGTTTTTGTGGCTTTGGTAATCTGGCACAATAGAATCATTGCATTAAAACAGGAAAACGAAATTTACCAACAGATTAACCAAAAGGAAATCAAGGCATTGGAGCATGATTATTCATCGTTTGACGATGGGTCGGAATTTGTTGACGAAAAGCATTTCTACTCCTACGATTTGGATGTTTTTGGACCTTTTTCCTTGTTTCAATACATCGTCCGTAGCTTTAGTGCGCAAGGAAAAGCCAATTTGGCGAATCGCCTCAAGAGTGGATTTTTTGATGCAAAAGAGATTGAGCGACAACAAAAAGCCATCGATGAGTTAAGCCATCAACCCGAATGGTTGCAGGAATTTAGAATGTTGGGCGAGCAGACGGTGAACAGAAAGAGCAAAAAAGCCATGCCAGTTACCGAACTGGGAATCTGGGCCGTGCGCGAAGACATATTTGGGAGTTTTAAGTTTAAGTTGTTGATTATCATTATTCCCGTAATCAGTTTTTTGGTTTTGTATCTTCTTATTTCAGGAGTCATCAGTTTTCAGTTGTTTCTGTTATATATGGTTGTTCCCCTGGGAATTTCGGGTTTTTACGCCAAAAGGATCAACAATAACCATCAGGAGCTGAGCAAACAGGCCGATTCGCTGGAGCAATGGGAAAAAGTGTTTAAAAATGTGGAGCAGCAGAAATTTGAAGCAGAAGTTTTGGTGCATTTGCAGAATGGGCTTAGGTCCAATAGTTTAACTGCTTCAATGGCCATAAAAAAACTCTCGAAACTGGCTCAGGCTTTCGATACCCGCTTGAACATTTTTGGCTGGGTTTTGCTCAATTACTTTTTATTGTGGGATATTTTTCAGAGCATCCGATTGGAGAAATGGCGGAAACAACATGGTAAGTTTGTGGCTAACTGGTTTGGCATTTTGGCTCAAATGGAGTCGCTGGTCTCTTTGGCCACTTTCAAAACCAATCATTCGGAATATCATTTTCCCCAAATTGCCTCAGAAGGATTTATTTTGAAAGCAAAGCAAGTGGTTCATCCGCTGGTGAATCCAAAGTCTGCAATAGCCAATCCTGTCTATTTCGACGGGTTTGGGCAGTTTACCATTGTTACAGGAGCCAATATGGCCGGGAAAAGCACCTATTTAAGAACGGTGGGAACCAACATGATTCTGGCCATGGCGGGTTCGGTGGTTGGGTCTAAAGAGATGATAATGAGTCCGGTGCAATTGTTCACAAGCATCAAGACAAAGGACAGTCTGGCCCATAGCGAGTCGTACTTTTATGCCGAATTGGTGCGGTTAAAAACCATGATCGAAGCCTTGAAGAGCGGACAGTCTTTGTTCATCATTCTGGATGAAATACTCAAGGGCACCAACAGCAAAGACAAGGAAACAGGCAGTAAAGCCCTGATAGCACAGCTTTTAGAGCTTTCTGCGGTGGGCATCATCGCCACACACGATTTGCAGTTGGGTAGTCTGGCTCAAAGCTTTCCGCAGTTGGTAATTAATAAATGTTTCGAAGTTGAAATAACCGATGGGTTGCTCCGATTCGATTATAAAATACGAGATGGGATTTCGCAAAATCTGAATGCCACTTTCTTAATGAAACAGATGGGCATTACTGGTTTGTAGCCCGTCGGCCAAAACGACTTGTCAAACTATTTCCTGACCAATATTTTTTTATTCACCACCGTTTCCGATGTACTGAGTTGAACAATATAATGTCCTGTAGGTAAATGGATTGGCTTTTCGAGCCGGAAGAAGTATTCGGCAGTAAAGGAGTAAGCTTCGCGCCCTGACAGATCGTAAAACATGATTTGGGCATTTTTAATTTGCTTTCTGCTTTCAATGACAATATTCTCGGGATAATAATAAATAAAGACATCGCCTTCGGTCAAAGGCTCCAGAACCCACGATTTGAAATAGATTTTAAATGGGTAATGACCATCGGACTCGAAATACTCGAAACTATAATTTTCCTTGAGCAAATCTATTTTTCTCTGCCAAATTAAATCCTCCAGAATAATAAATTCGAATCCAATATTTTTATCGACGGAAAGGGTATACTCACCGCGCAATCCGGCCAAAACAGCCAAATCTATCATGGTAGTATCGGGAAGTTGATTAATTGAAAGCATGAAATCGTCGGCAAAAGTGAAAATCTGAGGCCGGCGGTTATTGGCAAGGATGGTTTTAGGCGAATCGTAATCTTTATCGTAATCCGCTGTGGAATTGGGGTTAAAGACTATTTGGGTTTTGTCGAATCCGCCGTCGCCTTCGGCCCTAAGAATTAATAGATTTTTAGGGGGCATCGAATCCGCATACAATGAGCCAGTGAGATTTGTATTTTGAGAGAAAATAATAAATGGCCAAAAAACTAAAATGGCCAAAACGATTTTTTTCATAGCTAAGGTTTTGTCCTGCTAAATTACAGCATTTTTAGTTAGTCTATAAATGATTGGTGAGTCTTAAATTTATCATAAATTATTTGCTTAATTTTGCTCATATATTTAATTCTGTGCCAGGTATAAGAAAATTTCTCATCGTTTTTTTAATTCTCAGCTCGACCCTAGGTTTTAGTCAGCTTGCGAATTATAAAACCTTGTACCTATACAATTTTATAAAGCGGATAGAGTGGCCCAACCAAACTAAGGAATCTGCATTCCGGCTTGTCATACTTTCGGAGAACGATGAAATTTATAATTCCATGAAGGCTATTGCAGGGACAAAAAAGGTGGGCGAAAGGGCGATTGAAGTGGTGAGAGTGAGTCGCCCTACCGAAATTTTTAAAGCTGACCTTATTTTTATTGATTATAGTAACCGGCGTTATATTGAGGAGATCGTACTGCTTGCAGGAAACAGACCCATCTTATTGGTGGCTGATTATAAAGCTACTGAGGGAACCGACATCAATTTTATTGAAACCAGCGATGGTCTCGATTTTTTGATTAGACCCCAGCATATTAAAGGTAAGGGATTGAAAGTGAGCGATATGCTTATCCAGTTGGGGAAAGTTGAGTAGAAATAGGGGAAATTACTGAATACATGGATTATTAATAGAATATACTTTTAGCTTTTGAAACGAAGAATCGAAAATATTATCAAGTTGACTGTGCAAAACTCCAAACAGGTTTTAGCTCTGCTGGTTTTTTTGCTTGTGGTTGTTTCTGGCATACAGGCTCAGATCGATGTAAAAAACATAAGTAAAGAAGAAATGAGTAAGCTCACACAGGAGCAGCTATTGGAAATGCCTTTGGAAGACTTAATGGAACTGGTGCGCCGGTTCAAGCTCAATTCTCTCGAAGAGCTCTACGAGCAGGTTCTTAATCCCGAAATACGCACCGCTTCGAAATTTGACGAAAAATATTTTGCTTCGCCTCTAAGCATTTCTGTAATTACGGCCCGCGATATTGAGTCGTCGGGAGCACTGAATATCCCCGAGCTGTTGCGATTGGTGCCTGGCGTTATTGTTCGGCAGAAGACCAATGGAAATTACGATGTTCACATTCGCGGAAACGACAATGTGCCCAGCGGACAAACCCTGTTCTACTCCGAAAACTCGTTAACCCTGGTAATGATTGACGATCGTCCGGTTTACAACCATTTTCAAGGTGGAACTTTTTGGGAAACATTGCCAGTAACCCCGGAGAATATTGAGCGGATAGAGATTATCTACGGTCCATCGGCAGCGCTCTATGGCCCAAACGCTGTGAGTGGCGTGATTCATATCATTACCAAAAAAGAGATGATAAACGGGTTCGAAAGTCATGTGAAAGCTCAAATTGGCGGAACGGGCAGCCACGATGCCGAAGCGGGAATTACTCTGGGAAAGGGTCATTTAATGGCTCGTATTACCGCTCAATATCAACAACTTCGAAGATTTCAGGATGATTATTTTGTGTTTAGTAATTACCTCGATACCGTAACACAGGGGCGCTATATTCCCAGCGATTCTATTAACTATTTTGTAAGTTCTTCCGAGCAAAAATTCCCCAATACCCAGCGTTCCAGCCTGCGAAAATCGGCCAACCTGGATTTGTTCTATCAAAAGGCCAAAGACCAGGGCATTTTTCTAAGCACCGGAATTCAGCAATCGGATATTCAAAGTATTTTCTTCGATACCCGCGATTTTTCCCTCACCGGACGAAGAAGTTTGTCGGGCTATGGAAATCTGAAATATTTCTATAAAGGCATCAATTTCAACGCATCATATCATGTGGGCGATCAAAATCTGGCTCTTGGTTATCCGGGTTACGAGTTTCGGTATGGGAATTTCAATTCCACTCTGGAGTATCTGTACCAATGGAAAGACTTGAAAATATTGCCTGGATTTAACTATCAATATGTGTTTTACGACGATCAGAGATACCTCCCCGAAGGCGAAGAAGGCATTTTTGGCGGACGACAGGATTTGGTCAATACGGCGCTTTTCCTGCGATTGGATTATACCATTCTAAAAAAACTTCGCCTTACCGGAGCTGCCCGGTGGGAATGGTTTAAATATCCCAAAGAAGATTTTTATAGTTTTCAGTTCACCGCCAGCTATCCCATCGATAAACACAGTTTGGTTCGTGCGGTATACAGCAAAGCCAACCGCGGTCCGTTTATGTGGGATTATCATGTGAATTTCTCGCAGCTATCGCAATATGGAAACATCAGCCTGCTCACCAACTATAATAAAAACCCCGATTTGAATCTGTTGCAAATGCATATGTTCGAGCTGGGATTTCGTTCCAATCTTTCGAAAAATGTTACGGTAGATGCCAGCTATTTCTATAATGTGACTTCCAATTTCAATTTACCCGAAGGAACGCTTGTGCAAACCGGAGATAACTCCTACACACTCGAAGTTACCAAGCAAAACCTGCCTTTGATATCGGAGCAAATGGGTGTGAGCCTGAGCATGGAAACCCTGGTGATGAAACATTTGCATGCCAAGTTGTTTGGTACCATTCAACAAACCAATTTAGACAAGGTTTCCAGTTACTACGATTTGAATGATACCTTGGTCTTGGTCATTAAAAACGACTCAAAAATTCACAAATCTACCCCGGCTTTTATCGGTGGTTTTAATATTAACTATCAGGGAGCGAGTAGATTGTCGGCAAATGCCGATCTGTATTTCATTAGCACCCAAAGCGTGTTCACCTACGACGGTGTGAAAGCTATCGACGCCAAGGCAATTTTCAATGTGCATGTGGCCTACCGGTTTTACAGGGAGCACGAGTTTTTTGTAAGTGGTCGGAATTTGTTCTTCAACGATAACTATGAGTTCATTTTTGCCGACAAGGTTGGAACGGAGGTTTTATTTGGATTCAGATTGAAATGGGGTAAATCAAAGGAATAAATCAGGTATTTTGCGGAAAAAATCCATCACCAACAGATTAGGTCTGGCTTATGCTTTTAGCACATTAACCATACTTTTGGGTACCATCATGCTGTTTTTTGCGCTCAATAATAACTACAAACTTCTGCAAAGTATGGCCGATGTATATTCCCCTTCCACATCGCTCCTGCAACAACTCAGCCATCAGGTTACCGAAACCAAGATGCTTATAAAAAACTGGGTTTTTGTAAGCCCTCAGACCGATTCGCCCGATAAAATAAAGTTGAAGCAACTTCTCGACAACGATATTCCGGCCATTCTTAATGAGTTGGGGTCGCTTTCGGCCAGTTGGACCTTTCGGGAAAAGAGTATGCTTCAACAAATAGAAATTCAATTCCACGACTCGTTGATTCCTGCGCAAAAAGATGTGATGAAACTGCTCAATACCTTCGAAGACTATAACAATACGCTGCTCATTTTTAGTGCTCAGTCGTTGGTGGAGGATGAATCGGACCCCGTGATGATGATTACTTCGCGGCTCATTAAAAATATTAACGAGTTTATGACTACGCTCTCGAAAAAATCGGAGGACGTTAAAAATGAGTCGAAGAAATCGATGAATGCCTTTAAAATGCTTATCATTTTTATTGCATTCTCCATCGCTATTGGCACTTTCCTACTGGCGAGTTATATCAGCCGAAGTGTTATTAAGCCCTTGAAAGAATTGGATAAAGCGGCTTCGATGGTTCAAGGTGGAAAATTGGATATACAGGTTGATGTGAGGCAGGATGATGAGGTGGGCACCCTAAGCGAGAATTTTAATAAAATGATTTTGAGTCTTAAGGAGCAGAAAGATGAATTGGAAGAATTCAATCAGCTCCTGCTTAAATCGCAAAAAAAACTCAAAGAAACCAATCAAACCAAAGATAAATTCTTCAATATTATTGCACACGATCTCAAGGGGCCTTTTTCATCGTTTTTGGCCATAACCGATGTGCTCAACAGCGATGCCGACAGTTTGCCGGAAGATAAGAAGCAGTATCTCATTAAAAGCCTGAACCAATCGGCCTTATATCTCGAAAGTCTTCTTGAGAATCTTCTGCAATGGGCTCGTACCCAAAGCGGTACATTGGAAGTGAATAGCCGGTGTATTTTTTTGCATGAAATTGTAAAACAGAACATCAGGTTATTACAAATGGAAGCACATTACAACAACGTTGAGTTTGTTGCTACAATTGCTGAAGAAACTCAGGTTATGGCCGATCCGAATCTGCTTCACACTGTTATGCGGAATTTGCTGAGTAACGCGGTTAAATTCAGCGAGAAAGGTGGACAAGTTACGGTGAGTTGTCACGATAAAGGAAAGAAATTTATCGAAGTTAGCATAGCCGACCAAGGCATTGGAATACATCACGACGACTTGCACAAGCTGTTTCGAATAGATGTGAGCACCAAAACCATTGGCGAAAGCAATAGAAAAGGAACAGGTTTTGGGCTTATTCTATGCAAGGAATTTGTGGAAAAACAAGGTGGGCAAGTCAACGTGGAGAGCAAGTTGGGTAAAGGAACCATTTTTAGGTTTACCTTGCCTAAATGCTAAATTTGGTAAACATTTTAAGTGTGTGGTAAATGTTTATTTTTATCGCTGTGTTGGTGATTTATTCAATGTATTTGAAAAAAATTAATCAAGTGGATGTTTGAATTATTGAGAGCTAAAGAAAAATAGGAAAGAGAGAATAAGCTGTATATTGTTGATAAATAGAAAAATAACAAAAATCGGGGGGCAAATAGTTCTGTTTGCAGCAATTTTTATTTTTGTTTTTTTGAGCTTACCCGGTTATTCCCAATCCATAAAAACCGAAAATCTTTTTGTATCATCCTATTCGGTGGAACAAGGTCTCAGACAAAGTATGGTAAGTCAGGTTTGTCAGGATCATTTGGGGTTAATTTGGATGGTGACAGGCGATGGACTACACTATTTCGATGGACAGGAATTCAGAGCTTTCAGAGTCCCCGAGACCGATAGCAATTATCAGGCTGATAATTTGATGCGGAATGTGAAAGAAACTGAGCAGGGAACTCTTTTTGTCTCATCAACCTCCTCTATCCTTCGCTTTAATACCTCCACCGGATTGTTTAGCTCCATTTATCGAAAGGAAGGCTACTACCCTTTGATAATCAATGCCTCATTCAATAATAATCCTTTACTATGGATTAGTGGCAATGGTTTTGCCCTACCCTTCAAGCAAAGCACAAATCCAATTCTTTTTGATTTTGGTAATGGGATGCCTTTGCCAGAATCATTTTATCCTTACAAAGCTGTTCAAATCAACAACCGGGAAGTATATATTGCTGGAGACGGGGGAATTTTGAAAGTCTATTTGCACAATATGTCTTCAGAAAAAACTTTTAAAGCAGAATGGTTTGTTGTAGACGAAGTTAAAGATATTGCCAAAACTCCAAATGGCGAGCTACTTGTTTTAGCTGGTAATCAAATATATAATTGGCATGAATCGGGCAAACTTCTTTCGTTTTTTAAAATTGGAATACAAGATTTTTCAAACATGTTTGTCGATTCCCGCAATCAAATATGGTTAACCAACAGAATTAAAAAACAGATTTATCGCCTGAATAATAATAATTTGGTCGACATTAAATTTCAGGTGCGAAATGGGAACTACAGCGAAGTGATGCCGGTATCAGTTATCAGTATTTTCGAAGATATTGAACATAATTTATGGTTTGGTACCGATGGCAATGGAGTTTTGCTCTACTCGCCCCAACATGTCTTTTTCCCTAAAGCCAATACGGGTTTTACCCGATGTATAGCAGCCGTTGACCAATCGGTTTGGGTTGGGACGTATAATAATGGATTGTGGAAATACAAATCCGATTTGTCTGAAGGAGAGCGAATTAATGAAAAAGAACTCGATAATTCGATTTATTTTCTCGACATCCTGTCCGACGAAAAGGGAAGGGTTTGGCTGGCCACAAGACTTGCAGTATATTTAATAGATAAAGAAGGTCAAATACTTTGGAAATTCCCCATAAATTGTCAAAAAGCCAAATTTTTAAAGCTTAGCCCTGAATATATATCCCTTTCGGCTGATAATCAAATGTATAGCTTTCATAATCTCAAAACACCTGTGCTAAGCGATATTAAACATATGCTTAACCTGCGAGCTTATCAGGAAATAAAAGATTTCTGTTGGATGGGATCGGAGTTTGGATTGTTTAGGATTCCTAAATCGCAATTTGAAAATATCGTTAATAATAACTCTTACAGCAATTTCCGGTTAACCGCTGCACAGATTTACGATATAAGCTATCATGACAATACAATCCGGGTGGCCACCGGCATTGGGGTTCAACAATATAAGCCCAATGGAACAAGTAGCGATACTATTCTGCTAAACACCGAAGTAGTTTATTCGGTTGCTTTCGATTCGCTCAATCGTATGTGGTATTCCGGTAATCGGGGAATGGGTTGTCTGGACATTTCGACAGGGAAAAACATCGGTTTTAATATCAAAAACAATATTCAATCGCTCGAATTTAATCACAATGCCAGTTTGCAAACATCAAACGGCCTCATATATTTTGGTGGAATTAATGGGGTTAATTGTGTGAATCCCAGAGTATTTTCTCCGGAGAGTAATCCACCCGCAGTTAAATTACTAAGCCTTTTTGTTTCAGATTCGGCTTATTCATCGTGCCTTCCCATGGTTAATGCCGAATTAGAAATTGACAGACTATCGCCCCATATTAGCGGAAGAGTTTTTACCACCGATTACATGAATTCGGGAGCAAATTACTATTCCTTCTTTTTGGAAGGATATCAGTTGGACTATAGTAAACCCACTACCAGTGCTGAGTTTGTATATCGAAATCTTCCCCCTGGCAATTACCGGCTCTTTGTCAAAAGCTCCGATACATTTTACAATTGGAGCGAGCCGGAATGCTTGCTTACCTTTGTAATCAAACCTCCGTTTTACAGCAGATGGTGGTTTATCTTGCTATTGGCGGCAAGTATCATTGCCATCACTATTCCGGTGGTTAAGCGGATTCAGAAAGTTCGGTATCAACGTAAAATTAACGAGTTGGAACATGAAAATGCCATTGAAAGAGAAAGGCTTCGTATTTCTAAAGATATGCACGACGAGGTGGGAGCCAGCCTTACCAGAATTTCAATTTTGAGTCAAATAGCGAAAGATCAGTCGCTTACTTCGGAAAAAACCAGTGAGCTCATAGAACAGATTTCTACCATTTCGGGAAATGTGGTGGATGAAATGAGCGAGATTATTTGGGCCATGAATCCCCGTAACGATAGCCTCGATAGCTTTGTTTCCTACATAAGGCAATACACTTCAAACTATTTGGAGATGACAGAAATTGCCATAACCTATCATTTCCCCGAAAATATTCCAACTCATCCCATGTCGTCGGAGCTTCGGCGCAATCTTTTTCTCATTATCAAAGAATCTTTTCACAATATAGTTAAACACTCACAAGCTCAAAAAGCTAAGCTGACGCTCCATTTTTCCGGGAGTATACTTTTTGTTGAAATAGAGGACAATGGCAAGGGATTTTCAGCAAATCAAAACCCAGGGCATGGTAATGGGCTCATTAATATGCGCAAGCGGATGGAAGAAATCTGCGGTAGCTTTTCAATGACATCTGAAGCCGGAAAAGGAACAAAAATTGCGCTTTCGGTGGATATAGCCTACACGAATAAATCACACGAAAAGGGGATGCGGTAGCAAAAAAATGAGAGTAAATTTGTAGTTACGATTTTAATAAATGAAAAATTAGATGCAAAGCCCAATAAAAGTAATGATTGTGGAAGATGACAAAGCAGTACGCGAAGGCTTGCACATGCTCATTAATGGATCGGATGGATATCAGTGTATTGCCGCCTGTTCGTCGGCTGAAGAAGCATTGGAAGTCTTGCCCCAAAACCTGCCTCATGTGGTTCTCATGGATATTAATTTGCCTGGCATGAATGGCAAAGAATGTGTGGTTCTTATCAAGGGAACAAATCCTGAAATACAGGTCATGATGCTCACTGTTTTCGATAATACCGATGAGATTTTTAAATCGTTATCAGCAGGAGCTACAGGCTATATGCTGAAAAAAACATCCGCCGCTAAGCTTCTCGAAGCTATTACAGAACTCGTAAACGGCGGCTCACCCATGAGCGGTGAAATTGCCCGCAAAGTAGTTCAAACCTTTATGAAACCCGCCGTTTATCAGTTTCCTGAAGCTAAACTTACGAACCGCGAAGAGGAAATACTCACTTATCTGGCCAAGGGATATCTTTATAAAGAAATAGCCACTACGCTGTTCATTAGCATAGAAACAGTGAGAACCCACATTCACAAAATCTATCAGAAGCTTCAGGTGCGAACCCGTACAGAAGTTCTGCTCAAATGCATGAAATAGTACAAGAGATTCCCGGTTTATCCTAAACCAAATATCACACTTTCGTTTGATTGACTCATGTTTATTGTCAGATTACTTTTGACACCATGCGCCTAATAAAGGTTTGTATACTTATGTGTGTGATTTAAAACCATTTATTCGGCGTGGAGATTGAAATATTTATCATTAAAAATAATCTTTATGAAAAAAACTTTACAAATTTTCAATGTATTAAAAGGGGCAATTTTATTAGTAATCTTCAGTGGCTTATCGCTTATTGGTAACTCTGTTTTTGCTCAAATTACTATGAACATTAGCGACTTCCCTCATGCGGGAATGCTGGTTGTGCGGAATATCGATAGTACTACTGCGGTGCAGCCTGGCTCTGCCGGTGTTGAACAAGTTTGGGATTTTAGCAATCTAGTAGCCTCCTACGATGATTCTACTTTGTACACTCTACCAAGTGGTCAACCCGGGAATCAGAATTTCCCACAAGCCAATCTGGTATCTCAGGATTTAGATGCCGATATTAATTATGAAGGGGGTTTCAATTTTATCTATTACGAAACATCTCCCGATGGATGGTATACTTACGGACAGGATTTAATGCTGATGTTTTGGGGAATCAATATCAATTGGCATATTATCTATAATCCCGCTGCTCTTATCCTTCCGCTTCCATTTACCTACGAAGATAGCTATAGCCAATCATTTACCTGGTATAATTATATGGCTATGGGTTATAATGGTTCAATTACCGACACAACAATGTCTGTTAACCATATAAATATGAGCCAGTTGGCCGATGCCAGTGGAACCATGATAACTCCCGAAGGAAGCTACGAAGTGTTGCGCGTTCACGAAATCATAGAGAGTGTGGACTCTACCTTTACCTACAACCCTACCAATGGCTGGACTTTTAGTGAAACAAGTTCTAGTGAAATAGATGCCTACAGATGGTATGCCAATAGTTTGGGTGAAGTTGGTTATTTGCAAATGGACAACAAAAAAGATGGCGGAACAATCACCTTCTTCAAATCACAGGCTTTGGTTGGTGTTCCGGATATTTCCCGGAAACCACATTTACAAGTCAATCCAAATCCTGCATCAAGTACCATAACCATTCAATCGGATTTTGAAATAAATCGCGTTGAAGTGGTTTCGATGTCGGGTATTACAGTTTTGGCTGCTCACAATACCAAAACGCTGGATGTAAGCGGACTGAGCACCGGAGTTTATATGCTGAAAATAGAAAACAAGAGTGGAAGTGAAACCTTGAAGTTTGTAAAGCAATAGTTTTCTAATAGTATTTTAGTAATGAATCCATCAAAACAAGGAAATAGAAGGACATTAAAATATACCGAATTCAAAAAAGAATTTGGTTCAGTGGCTTGTGCTTTCCTTGTTTTGATGTTTATTTCATCGTGCGGAAAAGAGACAGTTGAGAAACCGGTTTCTCCTACGCTCAATGTGATAACCTATTCCATAAACAGTATTTCCGATTCGGCTGCAATTTGCGGCGGATTGATAGCTTATAAAGGCCCAAAGCACATAGAAGAGCGAGGAGTCTGCTGGAGTACCCATCAATCGCCCACTGTGCTTGGCAATAGAACCATCGATGGTTTTGGTGTGGGCGAATTTGTGAGCAATGTGAATGGCCTTTTGCCCAATACCCACTATTTCATTCAGGCCTATGCAACAGTAGATAACCAAACCACATACGGAACTATTGTGTCATTCAGTACGTTAGCTTCTTCACCGTAGATGGCTCACAGAGCCGTTGGAACATTTCGGGTTGTTCCGGCTGTATTCTCGTGAAAAAGTTCATGTATTTCTCCCCCTTAGAATTTCATTTGAAATCCCGGACATTCATCATTCAGCTCATATCTTTTTTCAGGGATATGGGCTTTTTTTTGGATAGAAACTTAGAATTGAAATGGTTTAAAACCAGTTTCCTTTTTCCACTTAATATTACATCCAGTGCTGGGTTTTTGATTCAAGTCAACGGGAAGTTCATGGAGCAAAGCATCCAAAGCGGTTCTTAAATCTTTCCCATTCACAGGAGCATTGTTTTTGGGTCGGGAATCGTCGAGCTGACCGCGATAAACACATAAATCATTTCCGTTGAACAGGTTATAATCGGGAGTGCAGGCTGCTTCATAAGCTTTTGCTATTGCCTGCGATTCGTCGTAGAGATACGGCAAAGGAAAACCCCATTTTTCAGCATGGATTTTCATTTGTTCGAGGCCATCCTGTGGATAATTTTCCACATCGTTGCTCGAAATGGCTACAAAACCAAAACCCTGCGGCATATATTCATGAGCTATATTTACAATTTCGTGAATCACATGAATCACATAAGGACAATGATTGCAAATAAAGAAAACCAGAGTCCCTTTTGTTCCTCTGATTTGGCTAAAAGTTTTCATTTGACCACTTACCACATCGGGCAAGTTGAATTCGGGGGCTTTAAATCCCAAAGGAATTTGAGTAGTAGGTGTTTCGGCCATTGTTTTTTTTCAAAATTAGTTATTTCCAGCGTCTTTTCGTCGATGAATTTTATTTGGATGGAAGCTTTTCCAGCCAACGGAAAAGCAATGTGTCGTAAACATGATAGGAGACAATTCCTTTTAAATCATATTTCTTATAAATCAAATCTTTGCTGAGCAGCGATTGCAGCGATCGAAGCAATGCGGCTGAACTGCCTAAATCATACCTGCTATAAAATGCTGTGGATGTGATATTTGTTACGCTCCCCTCCAGAGCTATGGCTTTTAAAAGCTTCCATTGAGGTTTGGTTAACATGTCACGATAGGTATAGAAAATCATTTCCTGTTCCTTCAATAATTCATGAGCCTGATTTTGCCACATGGCAATATCTATTTCCCCTTCGGAATTGGTAAACAGTCGGTTGCAGGCTAGTTGAACATAAAATGTATGTTGGCGTGTCCATGTAAGTAATTGGTCCACAACTTCTTCATCAATTTTTCTTTCATGGGCACTAAACTTTTGGATAATAAAGTCTTTATAGACTTCACGGTTTATTTCGCTCAAATGCAAAAATGAAGTGCTTCTGTAAAATGGTTTTTGCGGATTGCTAAATATGTCATTCATAATCTGCTGCTGACTTCCCGAAAAAATAAACACCACTTTTTGCAACGATTGGATTACAGTTCTTAAAAAAGCATCCATATTTTCTTCGGGGTATTTTGTTATCTGCTGAAATTCATCAAGGATAATAAGAACTGGTTTGTTTTGTAAATCAAGTAGTTGTAGTATTTTTTGCACCTGGGTTTTACTCTCGTTCTCTCGCATGTGCAGCTTAATAGAAGGCTCGCCATTAATGAGATCGTAGGAAACCGACATATTCAGTGCCTTGAAAAACTTCCAGATTTTTTCGCCAAGGGTTGATTTTTGTGGAACTGCCTGAACTATTGATGTGGAGAAGGTATTCAAAAAGTCTTCCATGTTTTCGGTGGATAAAATATCGATGTATACAGATATCCATTGATCCGAAATTTTATTTTGAAGATGCTTCAAAAGACCTGTTTTTCCCATCCTTCTCAGCGAAATTAATGTGGTCGATTGATGACTTTTTATGTTGTTCAATAGCGTATTTATCTCATTTTCACGATCACAAAAGTATTCCGGCCCAAGATATTTTGTTGTGGGAAATGGCGTAAACAATTCCTTATTCATGATTTTATTTTTTACAAATATAGGTAACAAAATGTTAGTAACAAAATGTTAGTAACAAAATGTTACTAAATTCTAAATCCACGAAAATAGCAGGAAATAGGCGAAATTATCATTAAAAAAGGTGGATGGAAATTATATTCTACTAAGCGATTCCAGTGTTTTATTGTATTCCTTTATCATATTTTTAATGATTTCGGCGGCGGGTAGAATATCGTGAATGGTGGATGAAACCTGCCCAATTTCCAATTCGCCCTGCTGTAAATCGCCTTCGAACATGCCTTTTTTGGCCCGCCCTTTGCCCAATAGACTGGCTAATTCTTCTTTAGATGGGTGGGCTTCATAGGCTTTCTCAACAGCACTTAAAAACTGGTTTCTCAGAAGGCGCACAGGAACCAACTCCTTGAGCGTGAGTTTAGTGTCGCCATCCGTTGCATTGAGTATTTCGAGTTTAAAGTTCTCATGGGCCGACGATTCGGTACTTGCCACAAAACGGCTCCCCACCTGAACACCCTCTGCACCCAGCGACATGGCGGCCAGCATGGCTCTTCCACTGCCAATTCCACCCGCAGCAATAAGCGGAATATCAATCAATTCTCTGATTTTTGGAATAAGAGTCAAAGTGGTGGTTTCTTCTATTCCGTTGTGCCCACCAGCCTCGAATCCTTCGGCAACAATGGCATCAACTCCGGCTTCCAAACATTTTAGGGCATATTTGGAGTTGGCAATCACGTGAACCACCACAATACCTTTTTCCTTGAGAAAGCTTGTATATTTTTTTGGATTTCCGGCGGAGGTAAAAACAATGGGAACTTTCTCATCCAGAATAATTTGAATATGCTCGTCTATTTGTGGATAGAGCAGGGGAAGATTCACGCCAAAAGGTTTATCTGTGGCTTTTTTAGCTTTCTGAATGTGAGTTCTAAGCACGTCCGGATACATGCTTCCGGCACCAATGAGCCCAAGTCCGCCCGCTTCCGAAACAGCGGCAGCCAACTCCCAACCGCTGCACCAAATCATTCCCCCCTGAATAATTGGGTATTTAATATTGAAAAGCTTTGTGATTCTGTTTGCCATCGTATTGATTTATATAATTACCTGAAAATCATAGACTGTTCTCGTATTTCTGTGCCAGAATCCGGTTCAAACCGTTTGAGTTCGGTGTTTTTCTTTTGATCGCGAATGCGGAGAACGGGCAAATTATTATTCAATTTTACCCCATTACCATCCAAATCGTAAAAAATCATTTCGTAGCAGCCTGGAACAAAATTCAACTGAAACTGATATATGGTATCGGGTTTTAAATCGTCGCTGATAAAGAAAGGTACATTAAAGTGGTCGAATTCGACCACTTTAAAATTCGGATTATACATTTGTTCCCAGTTGCCTAAAAATTCGAGAGTATAACGGTTCCGAATCCAATTTTTAATTATATCTGCAGCTCGACTCTCGTTTTCTTTGGCATTGGCCATATCTGTAATGCAAATATAATCGGTATCATTTTCGGTAATGACCTGTACCGGAACGTTTTGAACAATGATGGATTTTTGTTTTGCCATTTCGATTCTCTAACATTACAACTAAATCTATATAATTACCTGAAAATCATAAACTGTTCTCGTATTTCTGTGCCAAAGTCCGGTTCAAACCGTTTGAGCTCGGTGTTTTTCTTTTGATCGAGAATGCGGAGCACGGGCAAATTATTATTCAATTTTACCCCATTGCCATCCAAATCGTAAAATATCATTTCGTAGCAGCCGGGAACGAAATTCAACTGAAACTGATACATGGTATCCGGTTTTAAATCGCCGCTGATAAAGAAAGGATCGCCATTATCGTTAAAGATTTCCAGACCATTTTGAAATCCATTGTGGTCAGTAACTATATCAAATTTCAATTTATAGGGCAGCACATCGGCCAAAATCATTTCGGAGGTCTTTTTTGCCCCCGAAAAACCGTTTACCGATCCATTCAAGGATGAAACATGAACCGTGAAATTTTCTGGTTCATCGTCATTTTCGTAAAAATACCAGTTGATAGAGGGTAAATAGATGATTTCTTCTTCCATAAATCCAAGCTCGCCTACCCAACGGAATTTATTGTCGGTCTGATAGTTATAACCATAGTTGAAGGTGATTTCTTCAATTGTTTCCAACCCGCGGTTTTGTACCAGAATCACCGGGGTTCCGCAAATGGGGTTATAACGCTGATGCCAGCTATTGGTATTTGGGGCTAAAATTTCAGAAATTGCCAATTGTGGAACTTGAGCAGGAACTTCCAGCGCAAAAAGCACCGATGAAATTACAAAGGCATCAATTCCACTGGTTTCGGTTTGATCCGATTGAAAAACTAAATCCAGATTCAGCTCATCGGGTTTCATACTTGTCATGTCGAGAAAATGGTTTATAGGATGAACCTGTAAACCGGGGCACCAGTTGGGGCGTTCCAGATACCATTCGTGTTGCTGTGGGAAAAGCGGATTCAGACCGCAGTCGTCGCGCCAAACACTACGGCGGGCTATTTCGTTGCCGTTGTGCTTCAAGAAATAAAACCTTCCTGAGGCGTTTTGCCCGCTTTGATTTCCGCTAACCAGAATACTGGCAAAGGCACTGTTGCATCCTGATGGCAGCTTGATATTTTGAGTGGGTAAAAGGGTTCCGTCAATTCCCGCTTTGCCATATTCAAAACCATTGCTATTGCTTTGCCACAGGGGTATAATATCTTTCACTTTAAAGGGAGCCGGACCTTCTTCAAAAACCAAACCGGCCTTAGTATTATATTTGGTCGATTTGTCGCTGGCCTGTATATAAATTTTTTCATCTTTCCTCAGCCAATTTTGCCATAAGACCATGTCTATTTCATAGTTTACAGTAACTTTGGCAAATAGATAGGGTAAATAAATACGTGCAAATTCCACATATTCAGGCATTTCTCCATGTTGGTTTTTCATCATGATGCTTAAAAATTCATCTTTAACCTTATAAGCTTCATCTACCTCCACATGTATTAAAAGCTTAACAGACTGAAACTCCGATTGTGGAATTTGAAAACGAATTAGCTCGTAATCATGCGTTATTACGGTGGGAGAAGATTCTATAATATTTTGACTGAAAGTCCATTGCAAGCAAAAAATCATTGCAAAAACCGTTGAAAAATAGAATTTAATCATGGAAGGGCTATTTAATGAATTTTCAAATTTACGGGTTTTTTCCAACGCTTTTGTGAATCTTTCTGAGTTTATTTATTTCATTTTTTGGGTCAAATTCAATAAAATGCAATTTTAGCAGTTATTTTATTCACATGACGAAAGCAAATTTTGTAACATTGTCGCAGATTTTTATTATTTGTTTATAACGCTTCTATTATGCAAAGAAAAAGTCAATTACTATGGGTTGCTGTAGCAGCCATTTTGCTCGCAGTTTGGTATTTTTATCCGGCAAAAACAAGTTCCACAGCCATTCAAACTGAAGTTAAATCGGGGCTTTTCGTTATCAGTGTGAATACTACCGGCGAATTGGATGCCAAAAATTCTACCGAAGTCAATGGGCCTTCAAATTTGCAGAATATCGAAATTTGGTCGGATATCAAGCTCGAAAATATTGTGGAAGAAGGAACGGTGGTCGATTCAGGTCAATATATTGCCAGTCTCGATAAAACAGTGGTTCTGAATAAGCTCAAGGAAATAGATGCCAATCTCGATAAGCTCAACAGTCAGATTACCAATCTCAAGCTCGATTCTGCGCTTAATTTAAGAGCCGCCCGCGACAATCTCGTCAACCTTCAATACGCCACGGAGGAAGCCAGACTTGAGGTAGAGAACTCCAAATTTGAACCCCCAGCAACTCAGCGAAAAGTTGAAATAGCCTACGAGAAATCATTGAGAAACCTGGAGCAGGCCAAGGAGAATTATAACCTGAAACGAAATAAGGAAGAAACCTCCATACAGCAGGTGATGATTGATTATAATGCCGATATGAATATTAAAAACCAGACCATGGCTATTTTGGATGAATTTACAATCAAAGCACCGCAAGCCGGAATGGTTATTTATGCAAAAACATGGCGCGGCGACAAAATAAAGGCTGGAACAATGATTAGTCCCTGGCGACCTATAGTTGCCAAACTTCCCGATTTGACCAAAATGCTTGTCAAAACCTATGTAAACGAAATAGATATCAGCAAAGTGAAAGTAGGTCAGGAAGTTACCATAGGAGTAGATGCCTTCCCCGGAAAATCCCTAAACGGAAAGATTACCCAGGTAGCCAATATTGGGGAGGAATTAAAAAATTCCACAGCCCATGTGTTCGAAGTGATTATCGATGTTTTCGGTCAGGATGACGATTTGAGGCCTGCCATGACCACAAAAAATAGAGTTGTTACCGAAGTTCTTGAAAACGTGACTTATATATCGCTCGAAAGCCTAAATACTCTGGACAGTACACAGTTTGTTTATATGGGAAATGGAGTGAAACAAGAGGTAAAGACCTCTCAAAGCAACGATGAAACTATCATTGTTACTGAAGGGCTAAAAGCCGGCGATATCATTTATCTTTTTCCTCCGGAAGGTGCCGAAGATTGGAAATTGAAGAAATTACCCGGCTCAAAATAATCTTTTAAGGAGGAACTTCCATTGAAAATAGAACTCGAACGCTACCAACTCAGTGTGCACATTGCTCTTAGAGCAGTTTTCGACAATAAATTCCGGTCCATGCTCACCGCCTTGGGGATTATTTTTGGAGTAGCAGCTGTTATTGCCATGCTGGCTATTGGAACAGGCGCCAAAAAAGAAATTCTGGATCAGATGAAACTTGTGGGGGTGAATAATATTGTAATCACACCAAAAAATTCAGAAGATCAAAACAATGAACAAACAAGCTCAACGGATGATGAGTCGGCAGCCGAGGAAGAAAAAAGTAAAGAAAAGCTTAGTCGTGGATTGAGTCTCGACGAAGCTTATTCCATCAAAAACGTGATTCCCGGCGTGGTTCGGGTGAGCCCTGAAGTCATCAATCAGGTTCAAATCATTTACAACGATAAAGGAGTTAAGGGAACATTTACAGGAATTACCGCCGATTTTTTCGAAATCTACAATCTGGAGCTTGAGAATGGCGATTTTTTCAACCCCTACCAATACGAGCAGGCCAAACAGGTTTGTGTGATTGGGCACAATTTAAAGAACCGCTTGTTTCCAACCGAAGATGCCATTGGAAAACAAGTGAAATGTGGTGATGTTTGGCTCAATGTGATTGGTGTACTGAAGAGCAGAGCCAGCGCCGGCGAAAAGCAGTCGAACCTAAAACTCGCCGATGTGAATATGAATGTTTATGCTCCCCTTCAAACTGTTTTGTTGCGCTATAACGACCGTTCTATTGTTACCAAAAAATCATTGAAAGACAGGGGAGATGACGATGAAAATAAGCAGCCATCGAATAGAAATCAGCTCGACAAAATTGTGGTACAGGTTGATGAGACTTCAAAACTGACCAGTACTGCCGAAGTGCTCAATAAAATGCTGCTAAGGCGACATGCCGGGGCATCAGATTTTGTGATTACAGTACCCGAATTGCTGCTCAAGCAAGAGCAGAAAACCCGCAGTATTTTTAATCTGGTTTTGGGTGCCATCGCCAGTATCTCTCTCATTGTGGGAGGCATAGGCATTATGAACATCATGCTGGCATCGGTGATGGAACGTATCAGAGAAATTGGCGTTCGACGAGCCATTGGAGCCACTCAAAAAGATGTTGTTTTTCAGTTTCTTTCCGAAGCCACCATCATTTCGGTAGCCGGTGGAATTATTGGGATTATTTTGGGAGTAGTAATAGCTCAGCTAATTACTCAATTTACCGAGATACCCACAATAGTGAGTGGTTTTTCCATTCTCATTTCATTTGGGGTGAGTGCCGGAATTGGCGTTATTTTTGGTTATATGCCCGCTAAAAAAGCAGCCATGCAAGACCCTGTTACCAGTTTAAGACATGAATAATCCTTGTTTCTAAAATGTATTCTATGAAATCAAAAATACTTCTCGTTATAGCACTTGTTTTTTCATCAATACTCTTTGCGCAGGAAAAGCAATTAACCCTGGAAGAAGCTATTGAATTGGCCAAAGAACAATCGCCCAATGCCCTTATTTCGCGGCATCAATTTCGTAGCAGTTATTGGGAATACAAAACCTATCGACGGGGGTTGCTGCCCGAACTCACTTTCGATGGCGTCATTCCATCGTTAAACAGAGCCTATAAAAGCATTACCGATCCCGATAACGGAACAGAATATTATGTGGGCCAAAGTTATATTTCCTACGAGGGAAGCTTAACTCTGAATCAGGTGGTGGGTTTGACTGGCGGAAATGTTTTTCTTCAATCAGGGCTCCAGCAAACTGTTAACTACACCGATACATCATCTTCTGAAAATTATCTCAGTACTCCAATCAAGATTGGATTCAATCAACCTTTGTTCCGTTATAACAAGTACAAGTGGGACAAGAAAATTGAGCCATTAAAATACGAAACCGCCAAAAAAGAGTACTTGGAAACAGTGGAAAATGTTTCCATAACCACCATCAATTATTTTTTCAATCTTCTGGTAGCTCAGGTAGATTATAAAATTGCCCAAATTAATGTTTCCAACTACGATACACTTTTCAAGGTAGCACAGGGACGTTATAATTTGGGAAGGATAGGAGAAGACGAAGTATTGCAAATGGAGCTCAGTTTGCTCAAAGCGGAGTCGGCATTGGAGAAAAAAGCAATGGATTTGGACGATGCTATGTTTCGGTTAAAATCATTTCTAAGGATTAAAGACGATATGAATTTGAAATTGGTGCCACCACAACCCGCTTATTTCGAAGATGTTAATAAGGAATTGGCATTGGAAAAAGCCTTAAAAAACAGTAGCACACCACTTGACCAGCAGAGACGATTGCTCGAAGCACAAGCAACAGTAAACCAGGCACGAACCGATTATGGGTTAAATGCAAACCTTTACGCTGTTTTCGGACTCACTCAAACAGCTCCAATGCTTGAAGATGTTTATAATAACCCAAAGGATCAGCAGCAGCTCACTCTGGGCTTACAGGTTCCTATTTTGGATTGGGGGCAGCGGAAAGGGAAAATTAAAATGGCACAAAGCAACGAAGATCTTGTAAAGACTTCGGTTGAGCAGGAACAGATAGATTTTGCTCAATCCATATATTTGAAAGTGGCAGAATTCAACATTCAGCAAAACCAATTGCTTATTGCAGCCAAAAGCGACACCATAGCTCAGAAAAGTTTTGAAGTTTCGAAAAACCGCTATCTCATCGGAAAGATTGGCGTTACGGAGCTAAATATTTCGCAAAACGAAACAGATATGGCTCGGGTGGGCTATATCAGATCACTTCAGAGTTATTGGATCACGTATTTTAATTTACGGAAATCCACCCTCTACGATTTTCAGCGGAAATTTGATTTGGATGTAAAATTTGAAGATATTTATGGAGACTAAGCAGTTTGGTCGGCAGTGATATGGGAATAAGCTTTTTCAGCGGCTAATTTTTCTGCACCCTTGATGGAGTAATCCTGAGCAGCGGCTTTTAGTTTTCCGCCCACATACACTTCTACTTCAAATTGCTTTCGGTATCCATTTCCCAGCTCCCGCACCATCTTGTATTCAAGTTCAAGCTTGTTTTTCTGGCAATATTCCAGCAGAGTGCTTTTGTGGTTCATTTCAGATTTTTCGAGTTCATCGAGGTTATATTGAACAGTAATCACCCGATCCATAATGATGTTGCGGGTAAAATTGTAACCTTTATCGAGAAAAATAGCACCCACTAAAGCTTCAAAAGCATCGCCATTGATGGAGCGAAAATGTTTATTCTGGTCATTATCCACCTGAATAAATTTGTCGATGCCTAATTTTTGAGAAAGTTTGTTCAGACTGCTCCGGCTCACAATTTTCGAACGCATTTCGGTGAGGAAGCCTTCATCTTTCAGCGGGAATTTTTTAAAAAGGAAATCGGCAACTATGGTTCCCAGAACGGCATCTCCCAGATATTCAAGCCTTTCGTTGCTCATTTTCACCCCATTGGTAATGGGTTTGGCGGCAGAACGGTGTCGAAGCGCCAGCTCATATAAAAAAATATTTCCGGGATAGAACCCGAAAATATTTTTTATAGAGATATAAATTTCTTTGTTGGAAGAAAATAGAATTTTAATTCGTTGAAAACCCTGTCCCAGCAATGATTATTTCACTTTTTTAAATACAAGAGAAGCATTGTGACCACCAAATCCAAAAGTATTGGAAAGAGCCACGTCAACTACACGTTTTTTTGCGGTGTGAAATGTAAAGTCCAATTTATTGTCTATTTCCGGATCATCGTCGAAGTGATTGATGGTGGGAGGGACAATATCGTATTGAACGGCCAGAATGGTTGCGATTGCTTCAATAGCACCAGCAGCACCCAGCAAGTGTCCGGTCATGGATTTGGTGGAGTTGATACTGATATTATAGGCATGTTCGCCAAACAGAGTTGTAATGGCTTTGGGTTCTGAAATATCACCCAGTGGAGTTGAAGTTCCGTGGGTATTGATATGATCCATCTGAGTTAGCTCCAGTCCGGCACCCTCAATGGCTTGTTTCATGCTAAGCATGGCGCCAAATCCTTCGGGGTGGGGGCTTGTCATGTGGTAAGCATCGGCCGAAAGTCCAGCACCAGCTACTTCGGCATAAATTTTAGCACCACGAGCCACGGCGTGGTCGTATTCTTCGAAGACCAAACCCGCACCACCTTCACCAATAACAAAACCATCGCGGTTTACGTCGAATGGGCGGGAAGCGGTTTTTGGATCGTTGTTGCGAACCGAAATGGCGTGCATGGCATTAAAACCACCAACCCCAGGGTGATTAACAGGTGCTTCGCTACCACCGACTATAAAAGCATCGGCATAGCCTAAGCGAATATAATTATAAGCATCTGCCATGGCATTGGCCGAAGAGGCACAAGCCGATACAGTTGCAAAATTGGGTCCTCTAAAACCGTATTCAATGGAAATATGACCAGCGGTGATGTCGGCAATCATTTTTGGAATGAAGAAAGGGTTGAAACGAGGCGTTCCATCACCTTTGGCAAAATCGCCAACTTCTTTCATAAATGTTTCCAAACCACCAATTCCCGATGCCCAAATAACGCCCACGCGGTCTTTGTTTACTTTATCGCTCAGCAAATTGGAATCGGCAACAGCCTGTCGGGCAGCTACCAAACCGAACTGAGCAAATAAGTCGTATTTTCTGGCTTCTTTTCTGTCGAAATGTTCATAAGAATCGAATCCTTTAACTTCGCAGGCAAATTGGGTTTTAAATTTAGAAGCGTCAAATCTGGTAATTTCGGCCGCACCCGAAACTCCATTAAGTAGTGCGTTCCAGTAATCTGAAACATTAGTACCTAATGGAGTAACGGCGCCTAAGCCTGTAACCACTACTCTTTTTAATTTCATATGAAATGTAAATTACTGAGCGTGTTTTTCAATATAAGCAATAGCTTCTCCTACTGTTTGAATGTTCTCTGCTTGATCGTCTGGGATAGAAATATTGAATTCTTTTTCGAATTCCATAATTAACTCAACTGTATCCAAAGAATCAGCACCCAAGTCGTTAGTAAAATTGGCTTCTGGAGTAACCTCACTAGGGTCAACTCCTAATTTGTCAACAATAATGTCAATAACCTTAGATTTGATGTCAGACATGTTTATCTCCTTTTTAGAATTAATAAGCTGCAAAGAAAAAAATTTAGCTCATACAAACCAACAAATTCTTTAACAATAATTTCATCATAAAAGCTAAACAATTGAAAATCAATAAAAAAACCTATCGAATATTCGACATGAAAATTCGAAAATGGGGAATAAGCATGGTCTTTTTCGAGTTAAAACCCACCTGCCATACGATAGAATTATCCCAAATCCGCTTCAACATCGAGCTTAAATGCTTCAATAATGGCAAAATTTTACTCTTATCAGGCAATCGGCTCATTTTTGCCTAATTTTGTCGGCAGAACAAGTCTGGAAATATGGAGATGCTTTCATTATCGACTATAAAAAGGCTGTCTCGTCCACTTATTAGGTAAATTAGAAAGTTATTAAATGTTGAAAATGAAGAAAATAGCTGTTTTTGCTTCGGGTAGTGGCAGTAATGCTGAGAATATTTACCATTATTTTGCGGGTAGTCATCAGGTGAAGGTTGATGTTTTTTTTACGAATAATCCCAGTGCAATAGTGCTTGAGCGTGCTGAAAGATTGGGGGTTGACAGCTTTATTTTTAACCGTGACGTTTTTTATCATTCTCTTTTAATTGGCGAGGAGCTCCGCAACCGCGGGATTGACCTGATTGTTCTGGCGGGTTTTATGTGGCTGGTTCCGGAAAGTCTATTGAATCTGTACCACGAGCGCATCGTAAACATTCATCCGGCTTTATTGCCCAAATTTGGGGGGAAAGGTATGTACGGAGATTTTGTTCACAAGGCTGTATCTAAAGCCGGAGAAAACAAAACCGGCATCACCATTCATTTTGTAAACGGTAATTACGATGAAGGCGATATTATTTTTCAAAAAGCGGTTGAGATTATTCCCGGGGAGAACCCACAATCTATAGCCGACAAAGTTCACGCACTGGAATATGAATGGTATCCGCAGATAATTGAGAGCCTGTTAAAATAGTTATTTCTTTTCAGGAGCCGGAGTTAATATTTCCGGCTTCCCTTCCACAGCACTTTTATAATCTGGTTTACGAATCATTTTATCATAATTTTTCGGAAATTTATTTTTATTCCAAATTTCCCAATATACTTCCCTGGTCATTGAGTCGTAATGCAATAGCGTTATGCTGAACTGTTTTGTTTGGAAAACATTTAGCCGAACAAAGAATGCGAAAAGAGCCAGGACTGGCAGGTAAATCCAGATTTTCGATCGAAGAGCCTCTCTTATCAGCAGAGCCAGAGGGATTGCCAACAGTGGATATGCATCAATCATTGGACGACTTCCAAAACTTCCCCCATACCACCAGCACCACCAACTATAAACTATAAATAATTGAATGGGAAGGAAAATTACCAACACCAGGGAGTATTCTTTGAGCTTCCTGAATAAAAGGGGAATTCCTAAAATAGATAAAAACATAACCGGCGTGTAAATGAGCCATCCGTTTCTATAACTAAACATTCCATCTAAAATATGGGGGTTATTGAAGAAAAATCCTTCCTTGCCATAAGATTTATAAAACCAATCGCCTGAATAGGTTTTCCAGTAAAGAAGCTGAAGAAATACTATGGAGAATGCCACCACAATTAAAACAGCAAGCATGTACCAGTTTTTAAGGAATAAATGGAGTTTTGACTGGAATGTAATTTTGTTATAGAGGCCAAAAAAAATAAATACAGTCAAGGGGAATATTATATTTGTTGGTCTGATTAGAACTATAATACCGCCACTGATTGCTAATATCAAAATTTTAAATAAGGTTGGTTTATCATGCCAAAGCATGGTAAAGTAAATGAAAACGCTAATAAGAAATAAGCTATAAACATGAGACATAGTTCCCATATATACCGTGTAATAGAATAGATTGGTGCCAAAGAAAACAATAATTAACGTAATGGCGGTAATTAAATCGGTAAAATATCTCAGTAAAATTTTTCGCAAAACCAGGAGTGCTAAAAATGCATATATCACTCCGCCTATGACCAGCCACATGCTATAAGGCACTGTATAACCATTGGCATCGTAACCCCCAATCATCGCGTGAATATGACCCAGAAAAAAAAACGGGGTATACATGATAGCCAGCCCAATGGTCATTTTCTGAATATATGCACCTGTGGCTTCAACTTTTCTGCCCCAGATTTTTCCCGGGAAATCCTTTGGTAATTTGTTCTTGAATTTAAAGCTCAGGTCATGGTATATAAATGTAGCAGGAACATAACTGTAATATGAAATAATATCCCATTGAATCACCTGGTTTTTTTTCCAAATTGAAAGTTTAAAAATAAATGAAAACCAGATAATGAGAGCCAGAAATCCAACAGTAAGCGAAAGTGGATTTCTCAATTTCGGACTAAACGACTTCCTATTCATGGTTTAATTGAGTTAATTGACTGTCGGATTTGATATGGTTTGATGTGCCCGCACTTTCGTCTTTCTCATCCATTTTGCCATAGGCTTCCAATATTTTCCCAACCAGATTGTGTCGCAATATATCCTTATCGTTGAGAAAAATAAAATCAATTCCTGCAATGTCGCTGAGAAGTCTCGGGGCTTGTTTGAGTCCGGAGGTATATTTTTTGGGAAGGTCAATCTGAGTGATATCGCCGGTTACAATAAATTTCGATGAAATGCCCATGCGGGTCAGAAACATTTTTAACTGGCTCGAAGTTGCATTCTGAGCTTCGTCGAGAATGGCAAAAGCATTGTTGAGCGTTCGGCCCCGCATATAGGCCAAAGGTGCTATTTCAATGGTTCCATCTTCCAGGTATTTTTCGAGTTTAATTGATGGAAGCATATCTCTCAGCGCATCATAGAGTGGCATCATATAGGGGTCGAGTTTCTCTTTCATATCGCCGGGTAGGAAACCAAGACTTTCGCCTGCTTCCACAGCGGGGCGGGCAAGGATAATCCGCTTGACAACTTTTGCTTTCAAGGCTCGTACGGCCAAAGCCACAGCTGTATAGGTTTTTCCGCTTCCGGCGGGTCCAATGGCAAATACCAAATCGTTTTTTATACTTGCCTCCACAAGTTTTCGCTGGTTTGGGGTTTGGGCTTTTATAAGCCTGCCATTCAATCCATGAACCAACACATCGTCGGCCATGGGCGAATCTTTTAAATAATCGGAAGATGCGGTGTCCATTAAATTTCTTAAATCGGCGGGGGTAATTTTGCCAAATTTTTCGAAGTGCATGAGGCAAACATCGAAGAAATTCTCGAAAATAACGATGTTCCTGTCGTCGCCAACAATTTTAAAAATCTCTCCTCGCACCAGAAACCTGATTCCGGGAAACAACTCTTTCATTGTTTGGAGATTAATCTCGTTGACTCCGAATATATCAATCGGATGGTAAGTTTCAAGTGATAGTATTTTTTCGGCCATAAATTCTTTTTGAAAGGCTTAAATAATTATTTGAGGGCAAAAATACAAAAGGAGTGATAGCGGTGGTATTAGTTTGAAAAATTCCATTGAATTCGTGTAAAATACATCTGCCCCAAATTCCCAAACTCTGCTTTATCCTCCCCAAAGAAGGTTTGTGCTATAAAAAAGAGGCTTATGTCGTTGGTGAGCGTAATCCCAACCGAAGGTCTCAGATAAAAACTTGCGTCGAAAGGATTCACAATCTGATCTGCTGGCCGTTTGAATATTGATGAGTTTGCCATCGTCGTCGTAAAAATGCGATTTCAGGCCAAAGTACTTGTCTTTGCTAATCCACAAAATTACCTTTCCCCAAACCACCGGTGCCGATGGGAGTGGGGTGAGTTCAATCTGGTAGCACGGAATTCCATCAATGGTTTCTTCGGGTAAAAACTGGTGGCTATAGTCTACTTCGAGTGAGTTTTCTTTCATGAGCTCATCGTTATTGAAATCTGAACCCATCCAGCCCGACATCATCATGCTTGGTGGAATTTTTATCATTCTTCCAATGGCCGGCATCCAGTTCCACATATTGTTGTCGCGTTTTAAAAACACCTGTCCTTTGTCGCGGGCCGGAGAAATGATATAAATCAAATAGTATTCCTTACCAAGGCTTCAGCTTTGCATGGTGATTTCGCTGCTCCAGTCGGGGCGAACGATTTTCATGGTCATTTTCGATTTACTCGATTTGCCAATGGTGGCTTCATGAGCTTTAACAACAATGGATTTGGCTTTTTCATCGCCCTGGGCCATCAGATTGGAGCCAATGAAAAGGCTGAGAATCAGAGCCCACAGAATTTTTGAATTGTTCATAACGACAAATGTAGTTTAATGGTTGATGGAGCCCAAAGGTATTGAGACCCATCAATCGCGGCTTTAAAAGTAATCATTTTAGCGGATGTGCTGGGTAAAAATGTGGTAAAAACTCACATTTCGCTATTTGTTGGTACCCGGCAATAGTATTAGAATAGTAGCCAACCTCGTGGCACTTTACTGTCAAGTTACAAGAAAGTTGAAGAGAGCTAAAGCCCTTGAAACTTTCTGTCGGCAGACTGGTTAACTACTGTCACTGCTAATTCTTTTAGACTAAGCAATCGGGTAATTTTTTTCTTGTAAATTTATGCCTGGCATAGGTAGGGTAGTATCGATTTTACATTTTAATAAATCTATTACTCCCAACCAATTTCCCATTAGAATAAACCTGCACCAAATAAACTCCCTGTTGCCATTTATTAAGTTGTATGGATAATTCTTCTTGCCCTTTGATGAGTGTTGTCTTGTAAACTTGTTGACCCAAAATGCTTGTAATACGCAAATCTAACTGATTTTGGTTTTCTGTATTTTCAAAACTTAGCTTTATCTCCTCTAATGCGGGGTTGGGGGCAAATTGAATAAGCACTCGCTGTTTTTGTTCCAGATATTCTTTGGGCGAGGGGATATCTTCGGTGCCTACTATGATATTGCAATTATTAAAAGTGATAAAACCCGATTCTATGGGGTGGTCACATTCATAGTCGTATTC
>DYSN01000314.1 GCA_020718205.1 Draconibacterium orientale | reverse complement strand
CCGGGTTTTTCATATCGTGAGGCGTTTTACTCTCAAGCCGTGGGTCAAAAATAGGGAATATTTGCCACCAAATACAAAAAGTGGCAAATATTCCTTTTATTTAATATGCACCAGACGATTCATTATGAGCCAAATAATCAGCAACAATCAAATAATGAATGAAAAATGTAAAAAATAATGTTGAAGTTTCGAAGGATAGGAAGTCAGTTTATTCTTCCTCCTTGTGGTAAATTTTATCCTGCCGTGCAATAGATTCTTTATGAACCAATTGCAGCATCTTTAGCAGAAAATCGGCATCTAAGCCCTGGGCTTCGCCTTGTTCTACCCTGTCGTGCAGAATATTCGACCATCGCTTCAGCTGAAATATGGAGATATTATTCTCGTATTTATAATGTCCTATCTCGTCAACCACCTTAAATCGCTGCGATAATGTATCTATCAATACGGCATCGAGCTTGTCTATTTCGGAGCGTAGCTCTTCTAATTTGTGCTGAAAATCATAGTTCCCCCGTTGTCTCCGCACCACAAGTTTGTCGAGCAGTTCTTTCAACATATCGGGAAAAAGTTGCTGGGCTGCATCGGTAAGTGCCACCATAGGATTGATATGGGTTTCTATCATAAGCCCGTTCATGTCCAGATCCAATGCCTTTTGAGAAATGTCGAAAATAAGCTCTCTTTTCCCTGCTATATGACTGGGATCCACTATAATAGGCAGCTCGGGAATAAGCCGTTTGAGTTCAATGGGCAATTCCCACATGGGCGCATTGCGGAAAGGCGATCGTTTTAAAAAGTCGAAACCCCTGTGAATGGCCATCAACTTAGTAATTCCCGCCTGATTGATGCGTTCCAGGGCTCCAATCCAAAGGGCCAAATCGGGATTAATGGGGTTTTTCACCATCACCGGAATATCAACCCCCACTAAGCTATCGGCAATTTCCTGAACCGAAAACGGATTCACCACAGTGCGGGCTCCCAGCCAAAGCATATCAACGCCGTATTTCAGACACAACTCCACATGCGCCGGACTTGCCACTTCAACGGCAGTTTTGAGCGATGTTTCCTGTTGCACCTGCTGAAGCCACTTCAAACCTTCTTCACCTTGCCCTTCGAAAGCATTGGGGCGAGTGCGGGGTTTCCAAATTCCGGCCCTGAACACTTTTACTTTACCCAAAGTATCAATGGCTTTAGCTGTGGCCATCACCTGTTCAAGGCTCTCGGCACTACACGGGCCGCTGATAAAAAGTGGTTGTTGGCCATTGTTGCACCACTGTTCAAAAGGAAGTATATTGAGTTGATGATTCATGGCGCGAAATTAGTGAATAATGCACAGTTTTTAAACCGGCGTTTCTTGCTTGTTTTTTTATAGGCGTTTTAACAAACCAGCCATTGCGATTTGGGCAGAAAGTTGACTTCACCCTGTAGAACAGTTAATAATTTACCAAATGAAGAAATGATAATTGAGTCCGGTATAAAAAGCCATCAAAAACGAAGATATAAAATACAACTACTTG
>DYSN01000313.1 GCA_020718205.1 Draconibacterium orientale | reverse complement strand
GCTCAACCACCGTCCGGCTCCGCTCAACCACCGTCCGGCTCCGCTCAACCACCGTTCGGCTCCGCTCAACCACCGTCCGGCTCCGCTCAACCACCGTCCGGCTCCGCTCAACCACCGTTCGGCTCCGCTCAACCACCGTCCGGCTCCGCTCAACCACCGTCCGGCTCCGCTCAACCACCAATGGTAAGTTCCCGCTGCCTGAGCGAAGTCGAAGGCAGCAACAACGAAAGCAACACAGGTACAAACTCAATTTTGGAATTGTTATGAAGAAAGGCTGGGAAATTAAGAAGTTGGGGGAAGTTTCAGAATACTTTAATGGCTTAACATACTCTCCAAAAGATGTCAGTGATAAAGGCACAATTGTATTGCGTTCTTCTAACATACAAAATGACGAATTAGATTTTTCAGATTTAGTTCGTGTGAATGTGAATATAAAGGAAAAATTGTTTTTAAAAGAAGGTGATATTTTAATGTGTAGTCGAAATGGAAGTCAACGACTTGTTGGGAAAACTGCTCCAATTTTAAATTTGCAAGAGCCGATGACTTTCGGTACTTTTATGATGATAATTAGAAGTGAATTTTCACCGTACTTGCTATGGTTTTTCAAAACAGATAAATTTAAGAAACAAATTAGTGGCGGCGAAAATACAATGATAAATCAAGTTACGAGATACATGCTTGATGAAATTAAAATCCCCCTTCCCCCTCTTCCCGAACAACAACGCATCGTTTCCATATTAGATAAAGCCTTCGCGGCCATTGAGCGTAGTCGAAATGCCGCCGAACAAAACCTCAAAAACGCCAAAGAACTTTTTGAAAGCTATTTGCAGGGGGTGTTTGAGGGTAAAGTACATGGTAATAAGAGTGAAGCTCTCGAAAATTTATGTGAATTGGTAGTTGATTGTGAACATAAAACAGCACCCTTGCAAGAAACAGGTTATCCATCAATTAGAACCCCGAATATTGGCAAAGGCGAATTAATTTTAGAAAACGTAAATAGAGTTTCGTACGAAACCTATTTAAAATGGACAAGACGAGCAAAACCTCAATCGGGCGATTTAATATTGGCAAGAGAAGCTCCTGCTGGAAATATCGCTGTTATTCCTGATAATATTGAAGTTTGTTTAGGTCAACGAACCGTCCTTATTAGACCTAAAAAAGATAAGCTAGTTTCAAAATATTTAGCCTATTTAGTTTTGTCAAAAGAGGTTCAGGAAAAGTTGCTTTCACATTCAACAGGAGCAACCGTTGAACATATAAATATGAAAGATATTCGAGCATTTAAAATTTACAATCTTTTGCTTATTAGTGAACAGCAACATATTGTAACTAAAATCGAATCACTTTCCGCCGAAACAAAAAGATTAGAGGCCATTTATGAGCAAAAACTTTTAAATTTGGAAGAATTAAAAAAATCGATCTTGCAAAAGGCATTTGCGGGGGAGTTGAGAATTGATAAATCCCGAAGGGATGACAAGATTATAGAAAACAAGATAAACCAATAAAAAATCC
>DYSN01000312.1 GCA_020718205.1 Draconibacterium orientale | reverse complement strand
GCCCTTTATTCTTTTCTTTCAAAGGGCTCAAAAAATTGAGCACGACCTAAAGTCAATCATTGATTTAGCATCATTTTTTCTTAAAGAACAACCCCAAATTTGAAATTCCTCGCTGCATTCCAAAGCTTTCGGAACGGAATCAATAGCCATAAATACCATTTTTAATGGGTCGAAAAGTTGGGATTTAAAAAAATTCTCTCTTGACTAAACTTTTGGTCTTCAATAATGTCATACAAATCCACCTAGAATTTCACAAAATGAAGGCAATCATTCTTTTCCTCCTGTTGGTATTCACATCCTTCCCATTAATTTCAAAAGCTCAATATGTAGGATCGGATCTTAGTTATTTACATCTTGGTGGCGATTACTATATTTTTAAATTTAATGTACTTTACGATTGTGATAACCTTAGCCCTGCACCCAGTTTCCATTTACTTTATGCTAGCTGCCTAACTGATTCAAGTAAAACCTTCATCGATACTTTACGACTTGATACTGCTATGACTACCAATGCTGTACCTTTACAATTTGGAGTTTCGAGCTGTGATGGAGGCACAGGCTATGGAGCTAAATCTTATTTCTATATAGGTTATTCCTATATACTCAGTGGTAAATGGAAATTCAATGTCCATGGTAATTCCAGAAATCAGATAAGCACAATTTCCAACAGCAGCCAACAAGGATGGTCTAATGAAGCCTATTTAAATAAATTGAACTTTACCTATAACTCTACATTTTATTTCAATATGCCCCCTTTGCTATTAGCCATCAATGGAAGTTATTACTGCTTTAACCAAGGTGGCATTGATTCGGAAGGTGATTCATTGGTTTTTTCATTTTCAAATCCAACCAACGAAGCAGGCATTAACCTCAACTATATCATTCCCTACTCCAGCTCTCAATTCGCAAACTCTGCTACCCCCATAAGCCTTGATTCCATATCGGGTGATCTTTGCCTTACCTCCATAAATCCAATGGTGAGCCAGTTCGGGGTGAAAGTAGAAGAATATCGTTATTTGAATGGAGTTGCAACAAAAATTGGAGAATCAAATCGAGATATTCAGTTTTCCTCTTTTACCCTGCCCGAAAATCATCCTTCCAAGCTCTCAGGATTCAATATGGTAATGAACCACCAACTCAACACAACCGATACCAATTATCAAATAGATGTACCAATGGGTCAAGCTGTTAATTTCGAGATTAACACCTTGGATACCGACACCTTTAATTCAATGTTTCCCATGAGTCACCCCGAGAAGCTACATCTATATTGGAATCATGCCATCACCGACATGACGGTAAACTTTGTGGGCAATGGCACTTCAAATCCTTATGGAGAATTTAGTTGGACCCCTTCGCAGTCAGATGTTGACACTATTCCTCATTGTTTTACTGTTACCCTCATTGACAAAACATGTCCTTATGCTTCGTCGCTCACTCGCCCTTATTGCATAAGGGTAACTCAGGGAATTTCAGTTGAAGAAAATGCCAACAATACTGATTTTGAGATCTC
>DYSN01000311.1 GCA_020718205.1 Draconibacterium orientale | reverse complement strand
TTATTTTTTACACGTATTACAATTATTCATTTACTATTAATTTTATTATTTATGCGAAAACTATTTCAACTTTTCATTTTTCTCGGAATTATCATTTTTACAACAAATTATGCAAAAGCTCAGCAAGTTGTACACCCCGAGGTTATTTTAAAACCGGTTTATTTCGACGTGTCCGTACCGTTGAAAGATATGCCCACAATCGGAACCGATTTATATGTTGATAAAGCAACATTCATCAGAAACCGTGATTTTAAAGAAAAATTCTATCCTTTTGCCGAAAAATCCGAAGCCGAAGTAAAAAACGGCGACCCGTTATGGCAAAAATTTATGGGCTCTTCAAAAGGAACCGGAACAATTCAGCAAAATTTTGCAGGACAATCCACAACATCGTATCCTCCCGATTGCAATGGTGATGTCGGACCAAATCATTATTTTCAAACAGTAAACACCACGTATGCAATTTACAACAAAACCGGAACGAAATTAGCCGGACCAACCAATATGAATACATTGTTCAGCGGTGTTACAGGCTCTTCGAATAATGACGGCGACCCAATCATTCTGTACGATGAGCAAGCAGATCGTTGGATGGCTTCCGAATTTGCCTTAGGTGTCAGTGGAAACGATTACATGCTTATTGCAGTTTCAACAACTGCCGATCCCACCGGAACATGGTTTCGCTGGTCTTTTGACGTTGATGATATGCCCGATTACATGAAATTTGGTATCTGGAGAGACGGATATTATATGGCAACTAACAATGATGGAAATAAAGATGTTTATGTATTCGACAGAACTACCATGCTTGCCGGAGGAGCTTCGCCTACAATGGTTGGTTTTGTAAACCCTAACAGACCGAATGTTAATTTTCATTGCATCATGCCATTGGATAACGACGGCGACTTTGCCACAGTAGGCACCAACGGTGGTTTTATTACAATGAACGACAATGCCAACGGAGGAAGCGATGAATTAAGAATTTATGAACTCCATGCAGATTGGGTAACTCCCGCAAATTCTACTTTTGCGATGACGCAACAATTGCCGGTTGCTGCTTTCGTCAGTGAATTTACAACATCTTGGGATGATATCACACAACCCAATTCCCAAAAATTGGACGGAATTCCCGATGTTCTCATGTACAGAGCTCAATATCGTAATTTCGGAACTTATCAATCAATAGTAATAAATCACACGGTTGATGTTGATAATACCAATCATGCCGGCATTCGCTGGTACGAATTACGAAAAACATCAGGAAATTGGTCTATTCGACAATCCGGAACTTATGCACCCGATGCACACAGCCGATGGTTGGGAAGCATCGCTATGAACGGTTCCGGTGAAATCGGTTTGGGATATTCCGTTTCGAGCAGTACCGTGTATCCAAGCATTCGCTTCACAGGGCAATCGGCTTCTGAAAATGCTGCAGCTTCCGGAATTTTAGATATTCCTGAATTTTCCGGATTAGCCGGAACTATTGCTCAATCTTCATATAACCGCTGGGGAGATTATGCCCTCATGT
>DYSN01000310.1 GCA_020718205.1 Draconibacterium orientale | reverse complement strand
TCACTACCGCAGGAAATAATATCAACATCGGAAGCCGAGCCGGATACGGAAACACCAACAACAGCGACAATATCTTTTTCGGCAGAGATGCCGGCTACAATCATGTCGGCACAGGTACGGCAAATGAAGCAAACAATAATATTTATATCGGTTTGGAAGCCGGTTATGGAGCAGCAGCAGGCGAATCGGGCGAAAACAACATTTTTATGGGAAACAAAAGCGGTTACTCAAACAGAACCGGCGATAATAACATCTTTTTGGGTAATGATGCCGGTGAGAACAATAGTTTTGGGAATTCGAATATTTTTTTAGGAGATAGCACAGGCTTTACAAATACTACTGGAAATAAGAATGTTTTTATAGGCGAACAAGCCGGATTTAAAAACAATAACAGCTACAATGTATTTATCGGAATGAATGCAGGACACGAGAATACATCGGGTCCGCGAAATACATTTCTTGGTCATAATGCCGGTTACAATAATACAAATAAAAGTGCTAATACTTACATCGGGTCATTTGCGGGAGATTACAAGAATGGCGAACAAAATACCTTTTTAGGGTATTGGGCAGGAGGAAGTGGCCATGGCTTAATGACAGGTGATGACAATGTGTTTTTAGGGTATAGAGCCGGTTTGGAAAATAGCGGCGACAACAATGTATTCATAGGTAATAAAGTCGGCGAGTATTCCGGTTCCACTTCAAATCAAGTTCGTTTGGGTGATAACGCTATTACAACATTTTATTGCCAAGGGGCATATGCTGCAACGGCTTCTAATATGCCCAACATGTACGTAACATCTACAGGGCAAATTATGAGAAGCACTTCCGCTTTTGCCGGGGGGTCCGGTGCCACAAATAAAATAGCATTTTGGAGCGATGCAAACACACTTACATATAGCAATAATTTTCATTGGGATAACACAAATACAAGACTCGGCATTGGCACTTCTGCACCAAGCTACGATTTAAGTTTAAGCGGAACCGCAGCTCAGTATATCGGAATGGAAAGACGAACTACCGACGGTTCAGGCTATAGTTTATACTTTAACTCGGGCGGTGCATATTCGGGCAGCACAAACAGAAACGGCGGAAATATGTACTTCAGCAGCGGTATAGCTACCGGTACGGGAAGTTCAAATATCTATTTCAGAACAACAACACCCGGCAGCTCGGGCACAGCTGATATTTCACCTTCAACAAAAATGACCATTCTCGGAAACGGAAACGTAGGTATCGGAGAAACATCGCCCACAGCACCTTTATATATTTTAGATGAAGACTTTACAAAATTGGTTCTCGAAAACGACGGCACAACACCTAAATCCTATTTCGGAAACGATGGCGGCGGATTATTTTTGTCTCAAAATGCTTACTGGGACGGTTCTGCATGGCAAAGTAACGTTGCCGCAAGTGCAAGTTTTGTTTTTGCCGAGCATGTAACTAACAATCAATTCGAATTCAGAGTACGCCCTGCAAGCGGAAACTTTTCAACCGCAATGGTTATAGAAACCAACGGTGATGT
>DYSN01000309.1 GCA_020718205.1 Draconibacterium orientale | reverse complement strand
TCCCATTGGAACGTGGAAGTTTGATACTGGCGATCAATGGACATCGCAAAATTTTACTTTTGAACTGGCAAATAAAACAACCGTTCCTCAAAAAGTTGAAGGGCTGCGGTTGACTATACCGAACAAGCCTTCACAATTGCTTAGCTATAATGACCCCGAAATCAGTGTGAAATCTGTCGCTGATGGAAATGACGCTCCTCGGTACGAGATGAGTATCAAAGGTGAAAATTCTAATACAAATCAGAGTTATAATCGACTCTCTCCTGGAGATGCGCCAAACTGGCTTCTCGAAGCAACGGGTATCAAAAAAGGGTTAGATTTTACTCCGAAACAGACGCAATATTTAGTAAAAACCGGATCTTTCGCTTCGGAAAAATTTTATAAAAATGCAAAGCCAATTAGCTTAGAAACATTAAAAAAACTTTCGGATAATTGGAAGCCTTTTTATGATGAAAAACTGTACCTCTGTGATACTCTCGGTGCCAATGGCGGTCCCGTAAGTGCCGGATTTATTGATACATGGTACGATCAGGTTGGAGATTCAGCGCTGTATCAAGTGCAGGTTGGCATACCGGATAAACCTATTGTTCAAAATGGGATAACTGCTCGTTTGAATTTAGGTATCATGGGTGAAGAATCGGGTGGGGCGGGTCCGATGTTCGCCATGAGTCTTGCCGGTGAACAGGAGTTGATGAATGTGGATATGCAATTGCTCATTGCTTCCGGAACTAACGAAAAACAGTCTGGGCTACAAGAGTATACCTACGATCCGATCACCGGTAAACCAACGGTATTAGGAGGCAGCGCATTTCTGACTCTTCAGGAAGATACTCAGATTGGACCCTTTAATTTTATTAAAACCTCTTATAATGGCTACATTTTTGATTGTAATCGCAAGTTTTTTCCCTATGATTCTAAATACCAGTCTCCATATTTTTACTGTGCAACTCCTGGAATGGGGACATCAATAGGTGGCAATTCTCCTCAGTTGGTAAATGCTGCTCTTCTTTCGAGCTTGTACTATTGGTTTCTTTTTGATGGGTTTTTCAATTTCAAAAATGTGTGGGTGGAAGACATTTTTCGCAAAGCTGCGGATCGACGAATCGCAGCAAAATTGGGGTTAAATGCGTGGAATAAAGGATTTGATGGAGATGCAAATTACGGTGGCGATGTGTTGTACAAAGATCCGCTGGTCTATACCACTGAAAATATATCGACACTAATTCCAAGGGAGTATCTCGACCTTATGGAAGCGGCAATGGCTCCCCTGTTGGATGCAAATATCCGTTCTGAAAATAACGGTGGGCCTTGTGAAATTTTCGATGACTCTATTTCCCTGGATGATTGGGAAAAATTCTTTTTTGGTGTAGATGGCGATGGATACACCGCCGATGGTGACAAGGGTACTCTGGGAAAAGGAGGGCTGTTGTGGCACTATTCGGTAACTGTTGAAAATCGAATTAAAATGTGGAGTGATGTTAAAGCTGCCTTTGAATATCTAAAGCGTCGTGCGCCATCCACAAAAAATCTCAC
>DYSN01000308.1 GCA_020718205.1 Draconibacterium orientale | reverse complement strand
TTTTTTGCCCATCGGGCCAGATATTTGCCCATCCGCCTACTATAAATCCACCATCGGCTGTATTCTTAATCGATACCGGAGAGCCCGTGTTGTAGTATATACTATCGCCATTTTCGCCACTTTCGTCGAAGCATTTTTGCCATATTTGGGTGCCATCGGCTCGTATTTTACGTAACATGCCACCTATCCAAAACGCATCATTATAGAACTCCAAAAGCACTAAGTTACCATCAGGAGTTTCGACGGCGTCTGTAATAGAGGTTTGATGTATGGTTGTTGAGGACATATTATCCGGTGTGATTTGCCACAAAGTGTTATAATTAGCATCTAATTTTATTAAGGTGGCTTGATCGTCTGAACCTTGATTAACATCCCAAAAATATGCCATCCCACCCCCCAGATAGTATGAGCCATCCGTTGAATGAACAATGGTTTCTATTCCACCGTCTGGTTTGTCATTGTCTGTGTACTGCCTTTCCCATTGCATTTGGCCGAGTGCATCGGTTTTGACCAGCCACCAATTGCCTTTGCGGTCGAGGGGCGTTTCGTCTTGTCCGCTCCAAGTGGTGCCGCCAATTAAGTAGCCTCCATCGGGGGTTGGTACCACCTTGTAAAAGGCATCGGGCATATCGTTAGAGCCGTAAAAGCGAGCCCATTGTTGTTGCCCCAAGCTATCCACTTTAAGCAGCATGCCGTTAAGGTTAGGCGAAATACTGCCATCGGTATTGTATAAACTTTCGCCCACAATCAAATAGCCCCCATCGGCGGTAGCACATAATCCTCGACCTGTGGTCCACATGGTGTCTTTGTAATAGGTGCGGGTCCAAAGGGTATCTAAATTGTCTTTAAAATGAACTAAAAACACCATGCAGGTGTCTTGACCAGGTAAAAATTTGATACCAACTTGTATAAACCCTTTGTTTGTTTTTATTGTTGAATTCGTCCATCCTTGAAATATCTCATACTCTGTATCAGAGATATAAAATTCTTCCAATAGCCCTCCATCAGCATTATAGTGTGCTCTCATTAATACCGATGGCTCACCAGATCTTCCAAAGACAGAATATGAATTGTTCGTATTCTGGAAAACATCATTAATGAATGGTGTAGAAATAGATAAGGTATGCGTTAGATTAAACTGATTTTGAGCAAATAAACCCAAGTAGTTTAATAAAAGCATTAAAAAGGAAAATATTGTTTTTTTCATACCTTTCAAAAAAACAATTACCCACTCCTTTACAGGAGCGGGTAATATAAATGATTATTCAACTACAAACTTTTTACTTAAACCACCAGCTTGGTTTTTATCGAACGATAAAATATAGCTGCCTTGCGATAAGTTTTGAACGTTTATTTCGACTACGCCCATTTGTTCGGGCACCGATTGGCTCTGTACCAAACGGCCTTGAATATCGAAAATATAAATGGTATTGACCGAAGCTTTCCCCGAAACAATGTACTCGATGGTTAATCGGTCTTTTACCGGGTTGGGGTAGGTAGTCTGCATCGCAGATGTATACAGATAAGACGGATAACACAGATAATTTT
>DYSN01000307.1 GCA_020718205.1 Draconibacterium orientale | reverse complement strand
ACAATGGAGGAGGAAAGCCGCGCCGTCTCATGAACCAGCTCATCCCCCCTCTGTCGTTTCGACCAATTTCCCCCATGTCATTTCGACCGTCAGGGAGAAATCTTCCCGGGCAGCCCAGAGGTATAAGATTTCTCGCTGTCGCTCGAAATGACAATGGTGGAGGAAAGCCGCGCCGTCTCATGAACCAGCTCATCCCCCTCTGTCATTTCGACCAGTTTTCCCCCATGTCATTTCGACCAATCCCCCCCATGTCATTTCGACCGTCAGGGAGAAATCTTTCAGGGCTGCCCGGATGCCCCGGATTTCTCGCTGTCGCTCGAAATATCAATAGATATTGAGAATGATGTTATGCCAACTGAACATCAATACTTTGTTTACCTGCTTACTAACTGGAACCACAAGGTTATTTATGTCGGTGTGACCAATAATCTTATTCGTCGTATTTACGAGCACAAACATAAATTGATTGAAGGGTTCACCAAAAAATACAATGTCGGCAAGTTGGTATATTTTGAGGAAACCAGTGATGTCGTGGCGGCTTTAACACGGGAAAAAGAAATCAAAAAATGGCGGCGTGAAAAAAAAGATAATCTGGTAGTCAGTGTTAACCCCGACTGGCAAGATTTAAGCGCTGAGTGGTTTGCTGGTCCGGCGGATTAAGATTTCTCGCTTTGCTCGAAATGACCAGATTGTTGTCGCGGTACCATTTGTTTTATGGCAGCACCTGCCCCCGTTGTCATTTCGACCGCCAGGGAGAAATCTTTCCGGGCAGCCCAGTGGCACCAGATTTCTCGCTTTGCTCGAAAATGACAATGGTGGTGGAAAGCCGCGCCGTCATGAATCAGATCATTCCCTTTCTGTCATTTCGACCAATCCCCCCTTCTGACATTTTTTGAATTCCGGGGACATGAACCGCATTGTCTTTTTAATTCGGTATCGTGTCCCCGGAATTCCGTGCACATTCAAAGCAGGAGGGGCGAACGGCCGTTCGCCTCTCCTGCTTTGTAAATTCTGCATCTCTTATCAAAAAAAAAGTGCTTTCCCCAATTCCGAATATTGGATGAAATAACCTATCCGGATCAGGAAATCTGAAATTAATTGAAATGATACGCCATTTGTATTTTTTTGGTTATTGGCATATTGTCCCTCATACTTTTTGATGAGGAAATAAATCGTGAATGAGACGAAAAATCATACTTTTACTGTATTGTATGACAAAGGGAGGAAGTGTATTTTATTAATTAATCAAAGTGGCATTGGGGGGTGCTTTTTGAGAGATTCTTAGGCGGTGGCTGACTCTTTGTTTCATTACCGTAAAAACGTCATGCATGGGGTCAATCATGTTGATTCATATTTTTGTGAAAAATATATTTAATGGCATGTTTTTTGCTTATATAATATTAGTCTTGCTTCCAGTCGGAATAGGGAAACAAACTGGAATGCAATATTAATGAATCAGAGGCTGGCGGGAATCGCCAGGTTCGAACTATCCTTTATAGAGGGGGAATGAAAAATGAAAAAGAAAGTGTTGATAGGGTTGATGGTTGGTTTTTC
>DYSN01000306.1 GCA_020718205.1 Draconibacterium orientale | reverse complement strand
TTAGGTAATGGTGTGTGTAATCAAAGGCTTTTCAGGCAATATTTAGAGGTGCCCATTACACGATTTCTCAATTCTCAAGTAAATTTTAATATATTCTTATAGAGAATTGAAAAATCGTAGCGCCAGGGCTCACTCCAGTTGTCCTAATGCGTGGCGGTTAAACTTGGCGTTAGCCCAACCAAAGGAAAAATGCAATGACAGATATTCATTCTAACATGATTTTCTGTTTCGTTGGATTCTTATTATCGCACATTGTTAACGAATTACGCGTTATTAAAAATGTCTGCTATCTTGTCAAAGATATAGATAATTTATTATCAGGAATTGATGAAGAGCAAATTCAAAATACATCAAAGCTTTTCGAGATCATTACAAATCTTAACGAACTTATCGAGAAGCATAATCGTGAAGTTGTATGGTTTCCGTTTTCAAAGAAATTAATACCACGTTTATACGTTAAAAGAACAAACAATGTATATGAATATAACGTTGAAGTATTCGAAGAGTGGGTGTTTCAATATTATAATAGCAGATATAGTATTAATTTTCTAGGCCTCGTAAAATTATTTAACATAAAAAAGAGAAACTATTATAGCGAAATGAAGTTCATAAGAAATAATGGGCACCTCTATTAATTCGTTTGCGATAGGAAAATCGAGCGAAATTGATGCCAGCCGAGGCGAACTTTTGAGCGATATTCGGGAAATATCGCGAAAAAGGGCAACAAAGGATTGGTGCGATTGCAGCCGATTTACCCGTGAAGGGATTATTAGAGGTACCCTAATGTATTATCAGGGTTGAACTCTAACGAAGAAGTTAGTAAATTGAATAAACACAACAAGTTAATGGAGCCCCAATGAAGTATGTCTTTGGTATTATCATTCTTTTAGTTTCATTCTCATTTAGTCAGGAAATCTCGTTCATCGGATTTCCTGTTAAAAAGATTGAAATCGTTGATTCAAAGCCGAATGAATTTGAGTTATCATCGATGAAAAGTAAGGAATATTTTGTAAAAATTGAAAAGGTAGGCGAAAAATACTACTGGGCATCAAGATCAAATAAAGAGCTGATACTTTCTATTTCAGGATTATATCAAACATTTCATGCGATTGATGGTAGTGGATATATTCGAGTATTGTCAAAAGAGGCAAGGGAAGTATTTAATGCACTTACGGAAAAAGAAAAATCTGGCCAATATGTTTATATAGAACATTTGGTTCATCAAATGTCATCTATAACATATTATGGAGTTGAAAAGTAAATACAGTGGGCTAACAAACGTTGTAACCGACAGCGCGGTCATCTCCGCGGTCGTTCGCTCTAGGCGTCAATTCGCTTTCGGTTTTGTGCTTCGCACAAAAGCCACTCCTAAGTTCGCAGGGGTTTTCATGCCATTCTGCGAATGTCCTGAAAAGCTCCTGCTCCCTAAGTCGTTCGAAGCTCATTGAACGGCATTCCAATTCTCCATAATTTTGAGTATCTTCTCATAGAGAATTGAAATCCCGTGTCGCCTAGGCTCTCTCCTTGTTACCCTAATGCGCTGCGGTTAAACTCGACGTTA
>DYSN01000305.1 GCA_020718205.1 Draconibacterium orientale | reverse complement strand
TTGTTTGTATCGGTTCCACCGCATTTGGCGGTCAGCAAGTTAGTTCAGTATTTGAGATGGTCTGATGGGGCTGGACAGTTTTTTTAGTAAAGATAATTGTTTTTGTTAAACGAGGGGGGTCTGGGGGGAGACTCATAACTCGAATATTTTGTTAATATTTTATGCTGCATTCCTATAACGTTGAATTGGCGGGACATCCCCGATGGAGGAATGATCACGTTTTTCATTGTAATAGTTGATAAATTGTGAGCAAACCTGGTGTAGCTCATTACCCGTTGAGGGGTGTTCCAGATAAATCTTATCATATTTGATGGTACGGAAGAACCGTTCAATGTAAACATTGTCGATTGCTCTTCCTTTCCCATCCATGGATATCTTCACGCTTTCCAGACTTTTCACATAAGAAACATATTCCTCAGAGGTAAACTGGCTTCCCTGGTCAGAGTTGATAATTTCTGGTTTTCCGTGCCTTTTTATGGCTTCTTTTACTGTCCTTACGACCCATTCCGCTTCCATCGTATTGGACAAACTCCAACCGACAATATACCGGCTGAATACATCCATAATGGCTAACAAATACATGAACCCTCTACGCATGGGTACATAGGTTATATCCAAAGACCAAACGTGATTGGGCCTGACAATATCAAGTCCACGCAATAAATAGGGAAACTTGTACTTTGTCGGATCTATCACAGTGGTGCGAGGTCGACAATATACTGTTTTCAATCGCATGATTTGCATCAGCGTTCTGACATGGGTTCTTCCAACCATATATCCCATCTTCCTTAGTTCCTTGGTCATTCTGCGTGTACCCCGCGTTGGATCCTCCAGGTATAACCGATCTAACTCTTCCATCAGTTTTAAGTCCCGGTCATTGGCCCTGGTTGGAGTATAATACAGGGTACTGCGGGCAAGAACCAATAGTTCGCATTGATTGCAAATACTCTTGGCTTTATCATCCTTATTGATCATCTCTTTGCGAATATCCAAAGGTATCAACGAAGCTTTTTTTTTAACCAATTGATGTCTACGGTCAGTTCACCGATCTGGTGAACCAAATCATCATTTCCCTTTTTGAGCCTTTTGATCTCTTCCCTATCATCTTTATTACCCTCAAATACTTTACCGGCATTCGCAAGAAATTCCTTTTTCCATAACCCGATCAGGTTAGGATGAACTTGATGTATCTGAGCCAGTTCCGAAACTGTTTTTTCTTCCTTAATTGCTTCAATGGCAATTTTTGCCTTGAATTCAGCGGTAAATGTTCTTCTTGATCTTTTCATACGACAGAAATTTAAAGTTACAAATTACGAAATTTCTGTCCAGTTTTTTAAGACCATCTCATTATGACAAAAAAAGCCGACCCCCTAACAAAGGCTATATGCGAATTTTAAAAAGTAATCAAATCTGACGTTTTTGTTGAAAAAGTCTGATAAAAATGTTTCACTTACGGGCAACTTTTAGTATCTTTGCATAATGGCAGAAAAACAGAAACACAGAAGGGTCATATTTTACAAAGACTACTTTGAAGATTTCTTTGTAAAACAACGAGACAAAGTGAAAGATA
>DYSN01000304.1 GCA_020718205.1 Draconibacterium orientale | reverse complement strand
GTAGACCGCTGGAAAAAAATATATTATTGCGGACGAGATGATATTGCTTTCATCTTCGGCACGAACGAATACACAGACTCGGAAAAATTTCAGGAATTTTTGTATCGGTGATTGACGTGATTGATTTGCAAAAAAAATATCTCTAACTGGATTTTGGATGAGTGACTTTATCTCTCTAACCTGCCCCCATTGTGGACGTGTGCTGCCTATTGCGGATAGCGCATGCATAAATGACGTGGTTTCCACCATATACACATGCGACTCGTGTGGCGTTAAATCCATCCTTAAGAGAGACGCCAGCAAGTTTTGGCTTTCGACTTATTTTGCGGCTTGTCCTTTATGCAACAATAACGATAAATCTGTAAGAATATCTACTTTAGACGGCAATAAGCCCAAAATTGATTTAAGGCTCCCTGTAAACCCTGTAAAGCCTGTAATGCCTAAAAGAAGAACATATTCTACATCTAAGGAATTTATTCCTAGAATTTTCTCGCCTGAAAAGGGTTTTAATTATAGTAAATTTCAATTTACTCCCCGTAAAATAAATACCTCTTTTAATATTCTTGACGCTTTTTTGTACATATTGGAAGTTGGAGGTGGAGCGTTAGTTTTAGCGATTATTCCTTTTGCAATATTTTTTTATGGAATAACTCAGGAACTTGCGTCAAAGATTGGTGTAAGCATTTATTCTCTGATTGGAGCGATTTGTATATCACCTATAGTTTTGGCTGTATTATATGAATTGTATAATATTTTCTTGTCGTATTTAGACAAGCAGAAAAAACGTGACATGGACAGGCAAAGAGAAGAAGCGCTACGAAAATATGTGTTAAAGAGGAAAAGAGAAATTCCCTCTTTTGAACGAGAAGAACAAGCGAGAAAAGAATTTCTGTTAAAAGAAATCGAATCTGAAAAAGCCGCATTTGAACAGGTGGAAGACGAAAGAATGAAGGCTGAAACTGTTAAATGGGAGCAGGCGATGTGTGATTGGGAAAAAGAAACTTCCCACTGGGAAAAAGCGATGTCCCGTTGGGATAAGGCTTATTATTGTGGACGAGATGATGTTGTTTTCATTCTCGGCACGAATGAATATGAGAAACCACAAAATTTTCAAGCATTTCTTTACCGTTGAAAATAACGTATAACTTTATTATGGAAGAATTATGGCAAAATTGATAAACCTAACAATTGATAATAAGCCAGTGTCAGCCCCTGAAGGTACGACCGTAGTGGATGCCGCAAAGTCGGTGGGGATTGATATTCCCGTTTTTTGTCATCACCCGAAACTTGAGCCTGTGGGCATGTGCCGCATGTGTCTGGTCGAGATCGGACGCCCGATGCTCGACCGCGCAACGGGTCAGGCGGTGATCGAGAACGGGTTGCCCAAGATTCAGTTCATGCCCAAACTCGAAACCGCCTGCACCAACCGCGTTTCAGAGGGCATGGTCGTGATGACCATCTCCGACAAGGCGAAGGATGGTCAGCGCGGCACACTGGAATTTTTGCTCACTTCACACCCGCTGGATTGTCCCGTTTGCGACAAGGGCGGCGAATGTCCGCTGCAAAATTTGACGATGGCGTTTG
>DYSN01000303.1 GCA_020718205.1 Draconibacterium orientale | reverse complement strand
CGCAATCGGCTAAAGATCAACGCCGCAATTGTCAACGCGCAAAAAATACTTGAATTAAGCAAAGAATTTGGATCATTCAAAAACTGGCTCGACACAAACCATCCGCTGACAAAAGAAGAGTGGACAAAGTTATTTAAAAAAACATTTGTCTTCACCGGCGGAGAGATTGTCAACGAATTTCTCATGTCTACAGGATATTTGCAGGGCGCGCATCAAGCAGATTGCCCCATCTACAAACAGGTTGCATCTCTACGCCCGGCATGGATGCGGAAATGAAATCAACCACACAGCGCGACACAACCATAGATATTTTAAAAGGCATTGGTTGTCTTGTTATGATCGTGGCTCATTCAAGTCTGAAAATCGGCGGGTATGAACAATTTAAATTCTGGGGCGGATTGGCTCCCGTATTATTTTTCGCCGCTACAGGAGTTACCGCCGCATTTCAAGCGCAAAAATACAAACCACGCGGCGTTTTATTAACCTACGCTTTTTTATTCCTGCTTGGTTTCAGTTTCAACCGCATCACAGACCCGGGTTTTTTAGAAGAAATAGAATTTGATATTATTCAAATTGTTGCCATAAGTTCAAGTTTGATCTATCTGGTGGAATATTATTTCCGCCCGCGTGTGTGGGGTTATTTATTATTGGGCTTTCTTGCGTTTGGATTAAAATTTATATTTCAAAAACTTCTTGCTGGAATTTTTATTATCGGCGTTACCAACGCGCTAATCCCGCCTGGAATCTTTCCGATCTTTCCGTGGCTGTTTTTATTCTTCTTTGGATTATTTGCCTATCGCGTCAATAATTATGTTAATGCGGGGTTGGCGGCAGGACTTGGCGCGACATTAATTATCCTGCAAAAAATAAATTTCCCCATTGATATTGAAAACAAATGGGATATGTCACTCGGTTATTTTCTGGTCTGCGGCATTTTGGTATTCTCTGCCTTTTTCATTTTGCGCTTTATCTCTTCGGGGCGCGAAAAAATATTTAAACGTGAAGGCTTGCTCACATTTCTGGGAAAAAACTCATTGTTGTTTTTATATGTCCACTTCCCCATTATCCTTTACCTAAAAGAAATCCGCGTCCACCGCAACGTACAATTGATCTTTCATCACCCTTATCTTTTCTGGCTGTTGGTATTGGGATTAACCCTGTTCAGCATGATCATCTTGATCTGGCTTGCAAAGTGGAAGTTCGCCGCGCAATTTTTTGATCACCTGCCAGTTTGGATCGGCATGACAGCGCTCGTCTTTGCCGCAGGCTTATTTATCTCCACCGACCGATTTGTATACATCATTGAAATTGGACTGGGACTATTAACCGCGCTGTTCTATCCAAAATTAGGAAATATCTTTAAACAAAAAAGATCATTCTCCAAAAATTAACTTTTATCACATAAAACGTATCATCGCAATTTCGCAATAAATAGGTGACTGTCACCTTTCCCCGTATTTTTGAGAAGATACCATAAATCTTCATAAAAGTGGACATGATTAGGGGTAATTTTCACATTATTGGCAAGGATCAAAAAAAGGGGTAGTGTCCCTGTAACGAGTGAAAGGTCATTTCCATAGTGATTTTGGCGGTAC
>DYSN01000302.1 GCA_020718205.1 Draconibacterium orientale | reverse complement strand
CTTTTAAACCTGACTCGTGAAACTACAAGTATTATCGGCTCAAGACTACTATCCAGGCGGGTCTATCATGCCAGGGCGGTCGTTTAGTAGTAATAGCTACCGTTTTGGATACAATGCAGGTAGTGAGAAAGACGATGAGATTACAGGGGTAACGGGTTCGCATTTTACCACCTACTTTAGAGAATTTGATACCCGAATTTTAAAACCTTGGTCGCCAGACCCTGTGTTCCAACCTTGGCAAAGCCCTTACTCTTATATGGATGGAAACCCTATACGCCTTAACGACCCCAAAGGGGATAAGGCACCATCGACACATACCGACGAACACGGAAACGTTGTTGCGATATTTGACGATGGCGATTTAGGGGTTTATAAACATGAAAGAAACTATGATGAAGCAAAGAAAACAGTAAATGAAAACCATTCCAAAGACAATACAAGTGCCGGAGGTAAGAAAATGGGCGAAACATGGGCGCCTTTGGGTTTTGCTCACTTCGAAACATACAAAGCTACAGAAGGTAAGGTTATTATTCCTGAGCCAGGTGCTTATATCGATTTTAATTCGAGCTGGGCGACCATCGAGGTGGGCAAAGTGCTTAACATGGATCCCGCAGCCTTACGATACGGATGGAATGCACGAGGTAAAGCGGTTTGGGACTTAAAGTATACTGCAAATCAAAAATTCAAGACATACGGCTACGGATCAAATTTATTCGGCAAATTTGCCTCTGCCCGCGATGCAGGTAATTTCTTGGCGGGAGCAGTTACACAAAGGTCGTATTTACCTAATTCATTTATCGATTACGGATTTGGAACTTACAATATATCGAACAATAGCGTTTTTGCTTCCTGTCTGCTGGTGGCAACAGATGCTTTTATAACAAGCAGAATTCCTGTTGTGGGTGCCGCTTTCATAGGTCTAAAAACAACGACAGGCGAAAATAAACTTTCGAAAATGGGCGTCGAAGCCGGCAGAAATTATATTAAAAGTGTAACGAAATGAAAACTATCACATTTGTAATTACAGCACTGTTGCTGTGGTCTTGCTCGAGTCCACCAATTTACTATACATATGGCGACGTAACCATCACACGAGTCGAAAAAGGAACCACCAACTATTTTTACTACGGCAAACACCCAGAGGGTAAGTATCCGGATTCTTTTATACAAAGCACCTACAGTGGCTTTAATAGTGGCATGGGCGTATACATCACCTTTTTGCCCAATAAAAAAGTAAGATTCGATTACGAAATATCACTTGTAGAGGAGATTGGAAATGATACCAATATCTATGTAAATAATAATCTTTCAGATCGCCTACCCTTTTATGACGACAGAACTTTACCATTAAACAATACAGTATTTACTACGGATATATTAAGAAGCGAGGGTTTAAAAGGTGAAATAAATTACAACAAAAAATGGGGCTCAAAAGTAACAGCCACATACCCGAGCGATTACCCATAAGCGGTTTGTTTTATATTACAGCCCACAAGCCCTTGCCCTCCAAAGCGGGGCTTTTTTATTCGACGCTTTTAAGCATATTACCGAGTGCATCTTTAAGTTTTTGGTTGGTGATTGCGGTATCGATTACGGCAAACACCATGG
>DYSN01000301.1 GCA_020718205.1 Draconibacterium orientale | reverse complement strand
CATTTCATCGCCCCCATACTCATCTATACTTTTTGTATATACATTGATGATCTTTAAAGCAACTATTTTTTCTGGTTCTATGTGATTTTTAGTGGGTAGTGGTATAATCCGCCACCGGCCATAAAAAATACATAGGGAAGGAATCGGACAAAAATGAACAGTGAGATTTTATTCAGTATGGCCCTCGGCCTGCAGGAACCTTGGAAGATTAAAGAGATTGAGTTTGCTTCATCGAAAAAGTCGGGTTTGAAAAAGCTCCATCTTCATATTGGCTTTACCGCCGGCTCACGTTTCCCAGATAAAACAGGCGCACTGTGCAATGTTTATGACACGGTGCCGCGCAAGTGGCGACATTTGAATTTTTTTGAACATCCATGCCTGATTTATTGCAATGTCCCGCGGATAAAGACAGAAGCGGGGAATATCATGACGGTAACAGTTCCATGGGCACGTTCTGGAAGCGGCTTCACGCTTTTGTTTGAGGCTTTTGCGTTAGCGCTGATAGAGCGGGAAATGCCTGTTAATCGTGTTGCCGAGATATTGAGGGTAAATCCGCAACGGGTGTGGAATCTGTTCAATCACTGGGTCGGCAAAGCAGTGGCGTCGGATGCTCCTTCCAAAATAACGAAGTTGGGAGTGGATGAGACCTCAACCCGCAAAGGCCACAATTACGTCACATTGGCGGTTGATCTGGAAGAATCTCGCGTTGTTTACGCGACGGAGGGAAAAGGCAAGGCAACGATGCAGGCAATCAAGCAACACCTTGACGAAAAAGGAGTTCCCGAAAATCAGGTGGATCAACTCAGCATGGATTTATCGCCTTCCTTTATTGCGGGTGCGGCAGACTTCTTTCCTGCCGCCCAAATTACCTTTGACCGTTTTCACGTGACGAAATTGCTCAATGAGGCCATGGATAAAGTTCGTAAATCAGAGCGGAAAGAGCATGATGATCTAAAAGGACAAAAATACACATTTCTGAAAAATAGGCAGAACCTGACTGATAAACAAGAAGAATCCCTGGCAAAATTGATTGAGCTTTATCCGACTCTGGGAAAGGCATACCGCCTGAAAGTTCTTTTCAGAGACTTATGGGACATGCCCAGTCTGCCCGCAGCAAACACCTTTCTAAAGCAATGGTGCGCCGATGTGGAGTCGGCCAAAATACCGGCTTTTATGGACTTTGCCAAAACCGTTAAATCTCATTGGTCGGGTATCGTCCATTTTGTCGAATCGAGAATAACGAACGGTATTCTTGAAGGCATCAACAACAAGGTGCAACTGGCTAAACGCCGAGCCAGGGGCTTCAGAAATCTTAACAACTTTATCAATATGATCTACTTCCTGTGTGGTAAACTGAAATTCGATTACCCACTGTATTTCACATAGAACCATATTTTAGATTTAAATAATAGACGAGCCAATTGCAAAACTCCCGATTTTGTCATTTCCGCGAGGCTCCTGGCCGGAATTCAGATTGCAACTGCCTGAAATGATGGATGTCCGACAGAAGCATTCGCGCATGATAAAACGTTTTGCAATTGACACAGACGTGTCCGAAAAAACACTTTTACGCGACCGCGGAATGTTTCGAAACGAGGAGTGCATCATG